>JAHWYA010000056.1 GCA_020028115.1 Anaeromyxobacter sp. | reverse complement strand
GCGCGCGCCGAGGACCGCCCGCCGCGGCCCGAGCGCCCGGAGCGTGGCGGAGCCCCGGACCGCGGCGGCCCGCGCTTCGGCGGCGGCGGGTTCGGCGACAAGAAGCGGGGCTACACGGGCCCGCGCCTCCCCGGCGACAAGGGCCCGCACCGCGGGCCGGAGAAGAAGGAGAAGGCCCTCACGCACAACCCGTTCGCGGCGCTCGCCGCGAAGCTCGAGGACGCCGGGAAGGAGAAGGAGGCGAAGCCGGAGGCCGCCGCGGCCCCCGAGGCGCCGCCGCCCGCTCCCGCCCCGGAGCCCGAGACCGCGGCCGCCCCGGCTCCCGCGGAGGCCGCTCCCGACACGAAGCCGGCGGAGTAGAATCGAGGGGTGGTCCCCTTCGGCCGAACCGCCGCGATCTTCGACGTCGACGACTCGCTCCTCGACGGGAACGCCGGCACCATCTTCACCTGGTACCTCTACAGCGAGAAGGTGATGCGCCCGGAGATGCGCTCGAGGATCCCGCGGCTCATCTACGAGTACGCGCGCCACCGGCTCACCGAGCAGGACATGGTGGAGGTCGGGTCGCGCTGCCAGCAGGGGCTCGGGGCGGACGACCTCCGCGCCCACGCGCACCGCTGCTTCGAGCGCCACCTGCGCCGCCGCATCACGTCGGGCGCGATCCGGCAGATCCGCAAGCACCTCCTCTCCGGCCACTTCGTCGCGATCGCGTCGGGCTCGTCCCAGTACATCGTCGACGAGGTCGGGCGGCACCTCCGCGTGCACGCCGCCGTCGGGACGCGCACGCGGATCGTCGACGGGCGCGCGACGGACCAGATCGTCCCGCCGGTCGTGTTCCGCGACGGGAAGCGCGACGCCGTCGAGGCGCTCGCGGACAAGCTCGACCTCGACCTCTCGAGGAGCTTCCTCTACTCGGACTCCGCCGCGGACGTCCCGCTGTTCGAGGCGGTCGGGAACCCGGTCGTGGTGAACCCGAAGCCGCCCTTCCGCGACGTCGCCCGGCGCCGCGGCTGGGAGATCGTCGAGTGGAAGGAGCGGAGCCGCCCCGGCGCCGAGCCCGACCTCGCCGACGAGTGGGGGAGCTGGGGCGGATGAGCGATCGCATCTCGGCCGTCCTCATCACGAAGAACGAGGCCCGGAACGTCGAGCGGTGCCTCGTGTCGCTCGCGCGCGTCGCCGACGAGATCGTGGTCGTGGACGAGCACTCCAGCGACGGCACCGTCGCGCTATGCGAGCGACTCGGCGCGCGGGTGGTTCAGCAGCAGTGGCTCGGATTCGGACCGCAAAAGAACGTGGGGAACGCGCTCGCGCGCCACGACTGGATTCTCTCGCTCGACGCGGATGAGGCGCTCGACGAGACGCTGCAGTGCGCCCTCGCGTCGGCGAAGGCGACCGGGCTCAGCGGCGCGTACGAGGTGTCACGGCTCAACTGCTACTACGGGCGGTTCATTCGCCACGGGCTCGAGTACCCCGACCGGAAGATCCGGCTCTTCCCGAAGGCGCGAGCCTCGTGGAACGAGAGCCTCGTTCACGAGGGGCTCGAGTTCACGGAGACCCTGCCGGTCACCCGGCTCGACGGCCACCTCCTCCACTACACCTACTCGACGATCGAGGAGCACGTCGCGAAGGCCAACCGGTACACGACCCTCGCGGCCGCGGACGCCTTCCGCCGCGGCGTGCCGCCGTCGCTCGCGGCGCTGCTCGGCTCGCCCGTCGCCGTCTTCTTCAAGGCGTACGTGCTCAAGCGTGGGTTCCTGGACGGGCTCCACGGGCTCGTCCTCGCCGTTCTCCACACGCACGCCGCGTTCCTCAAGAAGGCGAAGCTCTGGGACCTGCACCGGGCCGCGCGCTCCGCGGCCGCGCGGACCGCATCGTGACCGCGACCTCGCGCATGACCCCGCACCCGACCTCGTCGCTCGTCGTCGCGACGTACAACTGGCCCGCCGCACTCGCGGCGGTGCTCTCGACCGCGCGGGCGCAGACCGTCCTGCCGACCGAGGTGATCGTCGCAGACGACGGCTCGGGGGAGGCGACCCGCCGGCTGATCGAGGCCGAGGCCCGGGAGTTCCCGTGCCCCCTCGTCCACGTGTGGCACCCCGACGATGGGTTCAAGCTCGCGCAGATCCGGAACAAGGCGGTGGCGCGCGCTCGCGGCGCCTACGTGATCCAGATCGACGGAGACATGGTGCTCCACCCTGCGTTCGTGCAGGACCACCTCGACGCCGCGCGCGCTGGCTTCTTCGTGGGAGGCAGCCGGGCGCTCCTCGACGCGTCCGCGTCGAGCGCGGTCCTCTCCGGTGGGCCGCTCCCGAGCCCGCTCTCCGCCGGCGTCCGGAACAGGCTGAACGCGGTGCGGCTCGCCCCGCTGGGGCGGCTCGTCGCGCCGCTCGTGCCCGCCCGCGATCCGATGCGCGTGCGCGGCGGCAACATGGGGTTCTGGCGCGAGGACTTCGTCGCGGTCAATGGCTACGACGAGGCCTTCGTCGGGTGGGGTCGCGAGGACACCGATCTCGTGCTGCGGCTGCATCGGCGCGGGCTGCGCCGCCGCTGGTTCAAGCTGAGGGGCGTCGCGTTCCACCTCCACCACCGCGAGGCGAACCGGGATGCGCTCGGCCGGAACGACGAGATCCTGAAGGCCGCGCTCGCCTCGGGGCGCGATCGGTGCGACGTGGGGATCGACCAGTGGTTGCGCGCCGGGTAGCCGCCGCGCCGCCTGGCCGGTCCCGGGCGTCCGGGCTATAAGCGGAACGCGTGAACGTCCTCATCGTCGGCGAAAACGTCCCGAACACCTCGAGCGGCGCCGCGGTCGCGAGCCTCGGCGTGCTCCGCGCCTTCCGGCGCGGCGGCTGGGACGTCCACTTGGTGGTGAACGCCCGCCCCTGGCAGCTCGCCGATCTGGGGGCGGCGCGCGCCCTCGCGAACGGGATCGTCGAGGTGCCGCGGGCGCGTATGCGGATCACTCCGCTCGGTGACTGGCTCCGTTGCATCGCGCGGTTCCGGTACGTCCCCCGATGGCAGGGGGCCGTGCTCCGCGCCGTCGAGGCGGCGCTCCGCGAGCGGCCGTTCGACCTCATCGTGCTCGACCAGATCCGCGCTGCCGAGTACGGCCGGCTCCTGAAGCAGCGCGGCGTTCGCGTGCCCATCGCGCTCCGCGCGCACAACGTCGAGCACGTGCTCAACGCCCTCCTCGCGCCCGGCATGGACGCCGCGCAGGAGCGCGCCGAGACCCGGCTGCGCGCCCACCGGTACCGGGAGATCGAGACCCACCTCGCGCGCTACTGCGACGTCCTCCTGCCCATCTCCGAGGTGGACGGGGCCAAGCTCCAGGCCCTCAACCCGAGCCTCCCCGTCGCCGTGATCCCGTCCCCGGTCGACACCGACCACTACCGCCCGACGCCCTTCCCGCCGCGAGGGAAGGAGATCGTCTTCGTCGGCGGCATGGGGTACGGGCCGAACCGGGACGCCGCCACCTGGTTCGTACAGGAGATCCTCCCGCGCGTGGTCGCGCGCCACCCCGACGCGCGCTTCGTGGCGGTCGGCGAGAAGCCGCCCGACGTGGTCCGCGGGCACCCGAGCGTAGAGGCCCCCGGGTTCGTGCCGGACGAGCGCGTGCAGGTGGCGCGCGGCCGCGTCTTCGTGGCGCCGATCCGGTGGGGGAGCGGCGTCCGGACGAAGATCCTGAACGCCCTCGCCATGCGCCGGCCGGTGGTCTCGACCACCATCGGCGCCGAGGGACTCCGGCTCGAGCACGGGCGCTCGGTGCTCGTCGCCGACGAACCGCAGTCCTTCGCCGACGCCGTCTGCACGGTCCTCGAGGACGACACCCGCGCGTCGGCCCTCGCGGACGGTGGGCTCCGCACCTGCCTCGATGGCTACGCGCCCGAGCGGGTGGCGGAGCGCCTCCGCGCGGCCTTCGACACGGCCGCGCGCCGAGCTCAGACGAGCCGGTAGTTCTTGTACTCGCCGGGGCGCCAGCCGGTGACGGCCTCGATCCCGAGCTTCAGCCGGTCCTTCGTGCGGAGGGGGACGGCGGCGGGGTCGATCGTGACCCTCCAGTTCATGGCGGCGATCCGGCGGCGCATCACCGCGGGGTGCGTCCCCTCGAACCGGCGGAGCGGCTCCTTCCCATCGTAGGCGTACTCCTCCGCCTCGGGGATGTGCGCCTTCATCCACGCGTCGTCGTGCCAGTACTTGTTGAATGTCGCGATCTTGCCCTGCATCGCCCGCGGCGGCTTCACCCAACCATAGTGGTGCATCGTCGCGGCGACAGGCATCACTCGCAGCTTCTCGTTCGGACTGCGGCGGAACCCTTGCGCGTCGCGATAGGAGAAGACCGCGGGGTCGTTCCGGACGACGCGGACCTCGCGGCGGTACCAGCGGAGCCCTGCGCCGACGTAGTCGTAGGAGCCGTAGAAATGAAGGTAGTCGAGCAGGAGCCCCTCCACGCGGCGGTCGTCCCGGTACCGAACGAGCGCCTCGCGGAGCGCCGGGATCCCATCCTCGTGGAGGATCTCGTCGCCCTGGATGTAGAGAGCCCAGTCCGAGTCCGGCTTCACAGCCCGGAGCGCCTTGTCCGTCTCGAGGGCGAGGACGCGCCCGCCCTCGCGCAGGGAATCGTCCCAGACCGTCTCGATCACGCGGATCTTGGGGGAATCGACCGAGCGCACGAGGTCGAGCGTCTCGTCGTCCGACCGGCCGACCGCGACCACCACCTCGTCACAGAGCGGGAGGATCGACGAGATCGCCTCGACGATCGGGTAGTCGTACTTGATCGCGTTCCGGACGAAAGTGAACCCTGAAACGATTGGGAGGCGCGAGTCGGACATCGCTGAGGGGCTTACCGCGGAGCCTTGGGGGTGCGCAAGGGCGGACCTCGCGCCGGCCCGCCTCACCCCGGCACCCGGAACAGGCGCCGCGCGTTCTCCGTCGTCGCTCGCGCCACCTCGTCGAGCGTCGTCCCCCGGACCTCGGCCACCTTCCGCGCGGTGTCGACCACCCACGCCGGCTCGTTCCGCTTCCCGCGGTGCGGGATCGGCGCGAGGAACGGGCAGTCGGTCTCGACGAGGAGCCGGTCCGCCGGGACGATCCGGACCGCCTCGCGGATCGCCTCCGCGGTCTTGAACGTGACCACGCCGGCGACGGAGATGTACAGGCCGAGGTCGAGGTAGGCGCGCGCCGCGGCGGCGTCGCCGGTGAAGCAGTGGATGACGCCGCCCGCGGCCGGTACGCCCTCCTCGCGGAGGACCCTCGCGCAGACCTCGTCCGCCTCGCGCACGTGGACGACGACCGGCTTCCCCGCCGCGCGGGCGGTCGCGAGCGAGCGGCGGAACGAGACCTCCTGCACCGGCCGCGGCGAGTGGTCGTAGTGGAAGTCGAGCCCGGTCTCGCCCACCGCGACGACGCGCGGATCGCGGGCGAGCGCGTCGTGACGTGCCCAGTCCTCCTCCGGCACCCGCGCGCACTCGTGGGGGTGGACGCCGATCGTCGCCGAGAAGAAGGACGGGTCCCTCGCCGCGAGCTCGAGCGCGTTCCCGAACGCCCCCGGCGCGCGCCACAGTCCGACGCACACGACGCGCTCGAGCCCCGCCGCGCGGGCGCGCGCGACGACGCCGTCGAGATCGGCGGCGTAGTCGTCGAAGTCGAGGTGCGCGTGCGAGTCGATGAGCGAGGGCATGAGAGCGCGCAACGTGGTCGTGGACCTGGTCGTGGTCGTGGTCGTGGTCGTGGACGTGGACGTGGTCGCGAGCCGATCAGGGTGAGCTCCGGCCCACCTCGTCCACGTCCACGTCCACCTCGACGTCCACCTCCACGTCGACGTATCAGTCCGATCGTTCCGTTCCCTACTTCACCCTCGTCCCCGGCGCGATCGAGTCCCCCACCGTGACGACCGTGAGGTTGGGCGGCTCGCCGGCGGCGAGGAGCATCCCGTGCGAGGTGATGCCGCGGAGCGGCCGCGGCGCGAGGTTCGCCACGACCACGATCCGGCGGCCGACGAGCGCCTGCGGATCGGGGTAGGCCTGCGCGATCCCGGCGACGATGGTCCGCGGCTCGGGGTCGCCCGCGTTCACGGACAGCTTGAGGAGCTTGTCCGCCTTCTCGACCTTCTCCGCGCTGAGGACCTGGGCGACGCGCAGCTCGACCTTCGCGAAGTCGTCGTACTGGATCACCCCGGGCGGGCTCGGCGCCTTCGAGACCTTCGCGGGCTCCGCCGCCTCGGGCGCCCCCACGATGAGCTGCGCGACCTGCTTCGGGTCCACCGGCAGGATGGCGGGCGGCTTCGCGGCGAAGCGGACCGGCTTGCCGTCGAAGGGCGTGAACCCGTCGGGCCACGCGAGCGGAACGCCCCCGAGCGCCTCGGCGAGCCCCGCCGTGAACCGCGGCATCACCGGCGCGAGCATCACCGCGATGGCGTGGAGCGCCTTGCCGAGGTCGTACAGGAGCGCCTGCGTCGCCGGCGCCTCCGGGGTCTCCCACGGCTTGTTGTCCTGCACCGCCTTGTTCGCGACGTCAGCGAGATCGTTCACCGCCCGGATCGCCGCCCGGAACTCGAGGTCGCGGTACGCGAGCCGCGCCGCCGCGAGCGCGTCCGCGACGGCCTTGCGGTCGAAGCGATCCGTCCCGCCGGCCGTGCCCGCGCCGAGGGTGCCGAGCTTCGCGACCGGGGAGTGGACGCGGGCGGCGAGGTTCGCGATCCGCTTCTGCAGATCGGCGTTGATCCGGTTCCGGAACTCCTCGAGCGAGAGGTCGATGTCGTAGATGCCCGGGGAGAGGTTCGACGCATAGAAGTAGCGCAGCAGCTCAGGATCGAGCCCGGAGTCGAGGTAGGTCTTCCCGGTGATGAAGGTGCCGCGGGACTTCGACATCTTCTCGCCGTTCACGGTGAGGTGGCCGTGGACGGGCATCCGGTCCGGGCGCTTCAGGCCCGTCGCCCAGAGCATCGCCGGCCAGAAGACCGCGTGGAACCGCAGGATGTCCTTGCCGATGAAGTGCTCCACGCGCGACGGCGCGCCCTCGGCGAGGTAGCGCCGCTCGAAGGCGTCCGGCGCGAGCCGCGCGCCCGCGGGCGCCTCGTCCGCGAAGTAGTGCTCCGCCGAGGAGAGGTAGCCGATCGGCGCGTCCACCCAGACGTAGAGGTACTTGCCCGGGAACTCCGGGTCCTTCACCGGGAACCCGAAGTACGGCTCGTCGCGCGTGATGCACCAGTCCTGCAGGTCGGCGAGCCAGCCGCGCACCTGCTGCCGGACGCCCTCCTCGAGGTGGCCCTCCCCCTCCACCCACTCGCGGATGAGCGCGGAGACCTCGGGCTTGCGGAGGTTCACGTACGCGTGGTCGCTCGTCCGCACGATCGGCGGGTTCCCGCAGATCGCGCAGAACGGCCCCTTCAGATCGCGCGGGTCGTACGTCGTCCCGCAGTTCTCGCAGACGTCGCCGTACTGGTCGGGCGTGCCGCACTTCGGGCAGCGGCCCTTCACGAAGCGATCCGGGAGGAACCGCCGGTCGGTCTCGCAGTAGAGCTGCTCGACCGACTTCTTGTAGATGAGCCCCTTCGCCTTGAGCGCGTCGTAGACCCGGTACGCCCACTTCGCGTTCTCGGGCGAGTCGGTCGTGTAGTAGGTCGAGAAGTCGACGCCGAACCGCTTGAAGTCCTCGTGCTGCTCGGTCCGGTACTTCTCCACGAAGGCCTTCGGCGTCACGCCCGCCTTCGCGGCGTTCACCTCGATCGGCGTGCCGTGCGAGTCGGCGGCGCAGACGTAGGTCACGTCGTCGCCGATCTGCCGGCGGAACCGCACGTACACGTCGGTCTGGACGTACTCGACGAGGTGGCCGAGGTGGATCGACCCGTTCGCGTAGGGGAGCGCGCTCGTGACGAGCAGTCGCTGGCTCAAGGTGTGCTCCTTTCTTGTCCCCGGACTTCCTCCGCCCCGCGAAGCGGGGCCGGGGAGGGGGCGGGCGCGGGGTGCGCTTGGGGGGCCAGCAGACCGACGAGGACGCGCTCGAGGCGCACGCGCCCGTCCTGCCCGGTCTTCATCGCCACGTCGGCCTCGGCGAGGCCGGCGAGCGCGTCGAGGAGCTCCTCCCGCGAGAAGCGCAGCGACGCCTGGTACTTCATCCAGAACCCGTAGGGCTTCTTCTCCCCGACCTCGTCGCCGGGGATGGTGGGGAACACGACCGCCTCCCACTCGCGGGCGGAGCCGATCCGCTTCTCGCCCACGACGCGCCGCGCCCGCTCGCGCTCGACGATCATCCGCCGCACCGCCCCGGCGAGCGAGCCGACGATCATGTACGGCGAG
>JAHWYA010000460.1 GCA_020028115.1 Anaeromyxobacter sp. | reverse complement strand
CTCGTCCGCGACGGCGGGCGGTGGCGGCTCGCCGCGTCCCCGTGAGGGCGGCGGCGGGCGAGCGACCCCGAGTCTCGGGCGCGCGGGCGTTGTACACTCGGTGTTCGGAGGCGACGACATGGACGAGACGCTGAAGCAGGCGCTGGCGCTCGGGCGCGGCTACTACCTCAAGCGCGAGTACGCGCTCGCGGAGCAGTACCTCACGCAGGTCGTCGAGCAGAACCAGTCGTTCGCCGACGTGTACAACATGCTCGGCGTCATCTACCACGACCAGGGGCAGTACCAGAAAGCGCTGCGCGCGTTCGAGGCGGCGCTGCGCCTCAACCCGGGGTACACGGACGCCGCGCTGAACCTCGCGGTCACGTACAACGACACCGGGAAGTACAAGGAGGCGCAGGAGACCTATCGCCACGCGCTCTCCCGCTCCGGCGCGAGCCACGGCAAGGTCGACCGCTTCGTGCAGGGGAAGCTCGCCAACATGTACGCCGAGATCGGCGACGTGTGGCTCTCCTCCGGGCTCTACCAGGAGGCGATCCAGGAGTACCGCCGCGCGCTCGAGCTCGGGCCGGCCTTCGCCGACGTCCGCTCGAAGCTCGCCGGCGCGCTCCGCGACGCGGGCGAGCGCGAGCAGGGGATCCGCGAGTACGAGGAGGTCGTCCGCCAGAGCCCGAACTACGTGCCGGCGCGCCTCAACCTCGGCCTGTCGCTCTTCGCGGCGGGGCGCAAGGACGACGCGGTGAAGCACTGGCGCACCGTGCTCGAGATCTCCCCGGGCAACCGGAACGCCGAGATGTACCTGCAGCTCGCGGGCGTGCCGTAGGTCTCGCAGGCGCCGCCGCGCGCCGGGGGTTAGACGAGGGACATGACGGAGCCGGAGAAGAAGGTGCGGCTCACCGCGCTGTCGCACGGCGCCGGTTGAGCCTGCAAGATCCGCCCGGCGGATCTGGCGCAGGTCCTGCGCCATCTCCCGCGGAGCGACGATCCGCGCGCGCTCGTCGGCCACGACACGAGCGACGACGCCGCCGTGTACCGGCTCGACGCCGAGCGCGCGATCGTCGAGACCGTCGACTTCTTCACCCCCGTCGTCGACGACCCGTACTGGTTCGGGCGGATCGCGGCGGCGAACGCCTTCTCGGACGTCTGGGCGATGGGGGGCCGGCCGCTCTTCGCGCTGAACGTCGTCGGGTGGCCCGTCGGGAAGCTGCCGATGGAGCAGCTCGGCGAGGTCCTGCGGGGAGGGGCCGAGTCGGCCAGGCTCGCCGGCGCCTCGGTGCTCGGCGGCCACTCCATCGACGACCCCGAGCCGAAGTACGGCATGGCCGTCACCGGGCTCGTGCACCCGGACCGGATCTTGCGGAACGTCGGCGCGCGCCCCGGAGACGCGCTCCTCCTCACGAAGCCGCTCGGGTCGGGCATCGCGACGACGGCGGTGAAGCGCGAGCTCGTGACGCCGGCGCTCCTCGACGCCGCGATCGAGCTCATGTCGACGCTGAACCGCGCCGCCGGCGAGGTGCTCGCCGCGAGCGGCGCCGTCCACGCGCTCACCGACGTCACCGGGTTCGGGCTCCTCGGCCACGGCTGGGAGATGGCGAGCGGCTCCGGCGCCGGGTTCCGGCTGCGGACGGGCGCGATCCGCGTGCTCGACGGCGTGCACGACCTCGCCGCGAACGACGTCGTGCCCGGCGGCTCGAAGGCGAACCTCCGCTGGGTGACGCCCCACCTCCGCGTCGCGGACGGCCTCGCGCCGACCTGGCCGACGGTGCTCGCCGACGCGCAGACGAACGGCGGCCTCCTCGCCGCGGTCGACCCCGCGCGCGCGGGTGACGTGCTCGCGGCGCTGCACGCCGCGGGCGTCGCCGGCGCGGCGGTGGTGGGAGAGGTGCTCACCGGCGAGCCGCGGCTCGAGGTCGAGTAACGCCGTGTCCCGCCACTCCGGGACTCGAGGGCCAGTGCGAGATCGAGCTCGCGCGCTCGGTGGGCGCGGGGCTCGTGCTCACCGGCGAGGTGCGCCGCCTCGACTCCGCCCTCGTCGCGGACCTGAAGCTCCACGACGCGCGGAAGGGGAGCCTCCTCGCCGCAGAGAGCTACCGCGCGCCGGACGGGCTCGCGCTCCTCGACGCCACCGGGCCCGCCACGGAGCGGCTCCTCGCCGTGGGCTTCGAGGCCTTCTTCGGGAAGCCGGTGCTGGCGCTGAAGAGCGGCGGCGCGCGCGAGAAGGCGCCGAAGGGGCCGGGCTGGTGGAGCCGGAACGTGCGCTCGCCCGGGTGGAACGTCGGCGCCGTCCTCGATCAACAGCTCTTCGTGGCGTCGGACTCGCCGGACCGCGGGAGCTCCGGCGCCCACGCGACCCTGCGCGCCGGGTGGGGGCCGTTCGGGCTGCAGGCCGGCGGCTGGATGCCGGGCGCGCTGCCCGCGTTCGGCGTCGACGTCCTCCGGGACACCGGTGTCGCGCTCCGGACCATGGGCGCGTGGCAGCTCTCCTGGCTCCTCCCGGATCTCGCGCTCCGGTACGTACCCGCGATCGACCTGCCGAAGAACGGGTTCGCCCCGGCGGAGCGCGCGCGGGCGTTCTTCGCGTCGACGAGCCTCACGGGCCTGTCGCTCCGGTCCCGGCACACGTTCGTCTCGGTGCGGGGCCCGGGGCTCTCGTTCATGAGGTTCTGGTCTCCGGGTGAACCCACCCCCGCGCAGGCGTGGGCGCTGTCGCTCGGAGGCGCTGTCGCGGCGGGATACGTCTTCTGACGGCGCCGGGTGCCGGCCACGTCCATCGGCGATCGTCCCGGTGAGTGCCGGTCGCACTCCGGGGTCCCGCGTCCATGGTACCGCCGCCCATCGCCGGGCAACCGACCGTTGATGGCGCCGCACCGCTCGTGTACCAATCGTGGCACGTGCACGCGCTCGATTCCGTCCGGCCCCTCGTCCTCGCGGCGCTCGCCGCCGCCCCGCCCGCCGGCTACGGCGGCGCCGCCGCCGCCCTCGCCCGCGCCCGCGCGGCCGCCGACGCGGCGGAGCGGTGGACCCCCGCCGCCGACTT
>JAHWYA010000459.1 GCA_020028115.1 Anaeromyxobacter sp. | reverse complement strand
GTCGGGGTCGACGCCCATCCGGACGCAGGCCTCGGCCGCGATCTGCGCGCCGCGGGTGGAGTGGTCCTTCCCGGAGCCCTTGCCGATGTCGTGAAAGAGCGTGCCGAGGTAGAGCGCGAGCGGGCGCGGCATCCCCTGCATGAGCTCCGTGAGCCCCTCCTCCTTCACGTCGCCGCAGCGGAGCGCGAGGAGCCGCCGCACCGCGAACAGCGTGTGAACGTCCACCGTGTACACGTGGTAGACGTCGATCTGGCGGCGCGCGGTGACGCGCGCGAACTCGGGCAGCACCCGCTGCAGCACCCCGAGCTCGTGCATGAGCGTGAGGAACCGCCCGCGGGTCCCCGGCCGCGTGAAGCACGAGAGCAGCTCCTGGTTCAGCTCCGGATCGTCGGCGGCCGACGGCGCGAGCTCCTCCGCCGCCTGCGTCGCGAGGTCGCGCGCGTACGGGTAGAGGTCGAACCCGTCCCGGTCCGCCGCCGCGAAGAGCCGGACGAGCGCCGCAGGGGAGCGGCGCAGGGCGTCCTTGTCGACGACCGACAGCCGCCCGCGGAACACCTTCAGCTCGCCGCCCGGCAGGAAGCGGTCCGCGGCGCGCGTCGGCTGGCCGCGCAGAAGGGGCACCGGACGCTCGGCGCCGATGGTGGCGGCGGGCGGCGGCACCATCCGCCAGCCCATCGCGCTCTGCGGCTCGAGGCAACGGTCCACGATCGCGTCGCACGCGACGAGCACGGTCTTCGCGGCGAGGTAGTAGTGCCGCATGAACGCCTCGGCGGCGCTCCCGTGCTCGCCGTCGACGTAGCCGAGCGCCGCGGCGACCTGGGGCTGGACGTCGAAGGTGAGCTGGTCCCACTTGCGGCCGGCGAGGTAGTGCATCTCGTTCCGGACCCGCCAGAGGAAGTCGCGCGCGCGCCGCATCTCGCGGATGTCGCGCTCGGGGAGGAGCGCGCGGGCGAGGAGCTCCGTGAGCCCGGCGACCTTGAACCGGACGCGGGCGAGCCAGAGCGCCGACTGGAGGTCTCGCAGCCCGCCCTCCGACTCCTTCACGTTCGGCTCGAGGAGGTAGAGCGAGTCGCCGAACCGGTCGCGGCGCGACCGCATCTCCTCGAGCTTGTCGGCGAGGAACTTGTCGACCTTCGCCTGCGAGAGCCCGAGGAGCTCCTCGCGCTCGAGCTCGCGGAAGAGCGTGCGGTCGCCGGCGAGGTGCCGCAGGTCGAGGAGCGCGGTGCGCGCGGTGTGGTCCTCGGAGGCGAGCTGCTCGCACGCGCGCAGGTCGCGCACGCCGTAGCCGACCTCGAGCTTGAGGTCCCACAGCGCGTACAGGAGCCGCTCGCTCGTGAGCTTCACGAAGGAGTCCGGCTCGCGCGCGCCGTGCAGCACGAGCAGGTCCACGTCCGAGAACGGCGCGAGGTCGCGGCGCCCGTACCCGCCGAGCGCGACGAGCGTCACCGGCGAGGCGGGGTGCGTCCGGCCGGCCTCCACGGCCGCGCGCTCCCAGAGCTCGACGACGATCCGGTCCATCGCGGCGCTCTGGAGCCGCACCACCGTCTGCCCGCTCGCGCCGGCCCGGTGGACGTCCGCGATGTACCTCCGCTGCGCGCCGAAGTCCGCCTTCGGATCGCCGGTGAGCGGCGGGAGCGCGGCGAGCCGCGTCTCGTAGTCGTACGGTGCGGCGGCGGGGAGGCTGGTGACGTGGGTCTCCGGGGCGAGCACGCGCGGAGTATAGCGTCGGGTCCGGGCGCTCGCCCGGTGCTTCGCGCGCGCTTCAGCGCGCGGCGGCGACGCGCTGGCCGCTCCGCGCGAACGCGGAGACGGCGCGGGCGATCCCGGCCGCGACCTCCTCCTGGTACCGGGTGGAGGCGAGCCGCCGCTCCTCGTCGCGGTTCGAGAGGAAGGCGGTCTCGACGAGGACCGCGGGCATCCGCGCGCCGAGGAGCACGTAGAACAGCGCGCTCTTCACCCCGAGATCGCGGACGTCGCCGATCCGGGCGCGCACGCCGGCCGTCACCTCGCGCTGCACCAGCCGTGCGAGCGAGCGCGAGGCGCCGGCGCTCGCCTTCGCGCCGAGGTCGGTGAGGATCCGGGCGACCTCGGCCTCGCCGTCGCCGACGTCGAGCCCGTTCTCGCGGGCGGCGAGGCGCGCGGCGTAGCGGTCGTCGGCCGTGTTGAGGAAGTACGTCTCGACGCCCGCCCGGTTCCGGCGCGGGTGGGCGTTCGCGTGGATCGAGACGAAGAGGTCGCCGCGGGCCGTGTTCGCGATGGCCGTCCGCTCCTCGAGCGCGAGGAACCGGTCGTCCTTCCGCGTGAGCACGACCTCGAAGCCGGCGTCACGGAGCCTCTTCGCGAGCCGCTTCGCCATCGCGAGGGTCACGTCCTTCTCGCGGATCCGCCGCGGCCCGATCGCGCCGGGATCGTGCCCGCCGTGCCCCGCGTCGACGACGATGCGACGGACGGGGCGGACCTCGTCGGACTCGTCGACGGTGGGAAGCTCTTCCGTGGACGTGGTCGTGGACGTGGTCGTGGACGTGGTCGCGGTCGGGGTCGCGGTCGCGGTCGCGGTCGGGGTCGCGGTCGCGGTCGCGGTCGGGGTCGCGGTCGCGGTCGCGGTCGGGGTCGGGGTCGGCGCGGGCGCCTTGATCGCCCTCGCGCCGACGTCGAGCACCAGCCGCGGCGGATCGTCGAGCGCGAAGAGCTGGACGCCGTCGCCCCCGGGGAGCTCGAGCACGACGCGGACGGTCTCGGAGTCGTTCTGGGCGGCCCTGACGCGGTCCACCTGCTCTCCCGCGACCGGCCGCGCGAGCGCGGAGCCCGCGAGGACGGCAGGGCGGAGATCGAGCGCGATCCGCCGCGGCTTACCTGGAGCGGCGGGGAGCTCGAGCTTCTGCCACCCGACCCAGTGTGACAGGTAGACCGCGACGCGCGTGTAGTCGTCGGACGCCCACGTCCGGACCTCGGACACGCGCGCGGGGCCGGCGCCGCCGGACGTGCCGAGCGGGTGCGCCGTCGCCGCCGACGGGGAAAGGTCCGCGAGCGCGGC
>JAHWYA010000458.1 GCA_020028115.1 Anaeromyxobacter sp. | reverse complement strand
TCGGCCAGCGGCGCCGTGCGCAGGTCGCGGTCGCCGAGCGCGAGGAGGTCGAACAGCACGAGGCTCGCCGGGCTCTCCCGAGCGAGGAGCGCGACGCGCGAGGCCGCCGGGTGGATGCGGAGCAGGAGCGCCTCGAAGTCGAGCCCCCCCTTCCCCGCGATGACGATCTCGCCGTCGACGACGCACCGCTCGGGGAGCGCCGCACGCAGCGGCGCCGCGAGCTCCGGGAAGTAGCGATCGAGCGGCTTCAGCTCGCGCGACTGGAGGTAGACGCTCTCCCCGTCCCGGAAGACGACGGTGCGGAACCCGTCCCACTTCGGCTCGAACAGCCAGCCGTCGCCGCTCGGCAGGGCGTCGCTCGCCTTCGCGAGCATCGGCTCGACCGGCGGGTCGATGAGGTACGCCGTCATTCTCCCGAGATACGGGCGGCCGGGCCGGCGCGCGGTACCCACGAGGGTCGGAACCGCCCTCGCGTCAGGAAGCGCCCTCGCGCTGGAAGTCGTAGATCGGGCCGAGCCGCAGGATCGCCGTGAGCTCGTCGAGCGCGGCGAGCCCCTCGCGGGCGAGGGCGGGATCCGCCAGGTCCGCGGGCGCGAGCCGGTCGCGGTAGTGGCGCTCGACCCACGCCACGAGGCGCGCGTGGAGGCCGGGCGAGAGCACGACGTCCCCCTTCATGGCCTGGACCTCCTCGTCGGTGAGGCCGACCCGCAGCCGCAGGCACGCCGGGCCGCCGCCGTTGTCCATCGACTGGTTCACGTCGATGTAGTGGAGGCCGGTCACCGTGCCGTCCGCGACGACGCGCTCGAGGAAGGCGCGGGCGCGGGGGTTCTCCCTGCTCTCCTCGGGCGCGAGGAGGGCGAGCCCGCCGCCGGGCAGCTCCAGCAGCTGCGAGTTGAACGGGTACGCCGCGACCGCGTCCGCGACGGGCAGCTCGCGCTCCGTCGCGACGGCGACGCGGAGCGCGCCGCCCCCGAGCTCCCGCAGGCGCGCGAGCACGGCCTCGCGATCCGCGAAGGCGAGCTCGTGCATCATGAGGAACCGGCCGTGCCCGACCGCGAGCACGTCGGCGTGGAACGCTCCCGCGTCGATCCCCGCCGGCGCCTGCCGCGGGAAGAGCGTGCGCTCCGGCGCGAGGAGGTGCCGCCGGGCGACCGCCTGGCTCGCCTCGAGCGTCTGGCGCGCCGGGAACCGGGTGGGCCCCGGCTCCGTGCCCCACGCCGATCGCCCCCAGGCGAACAGGTGGACGGCGCCGCCGGCCCCGAGGAGGCGCGTGTGGTTCGCGGCGCCCTCGTCGGCGAGGTGCGGCCCGCCCGGGAGCGGCGCGTGGACGGCGAACCGGCGCTCGTCGGCGAAGATCGCGCGGAGCACCGCCCAGGTCGTCCCCGCCTCGATGGCGCGGTGGAACATCGCCACGAGGTTCGCGGGCGTGAGGTGCACCCGTCCGTCGCCGGTGTCCGCCGAGGGCGCCACGGTCGCCGCGTTCGCCGCCCACATCGCCGACGCGCTCGAGCAGAGCCGCAGCAGGTGCTCCGACTCGCGCGCCGCGCGCGCGATCACCTCCTCGTCGGTCCCGGCGAACCCGAGCTGGCGGAGCGCGGTCAGGCTCGGACGTGGCTGGGGCGGGAGCACCGCCTGTCCGGCGCCCAGGTCGTGGACGAAGCGCATCTTCGCGAGCCCCTGCAGCGCGGCGGCGCGCGGGTTCGACGGCCGTCCGCCCGAGGCGATCGAGGCGACGTTGCCCGGCGACAGGCCGCCGTAGTTGTGCGTCGGGCCGACGAGGCCGTCGAAGCTGAGCTCGCGCATGCCGCAGCTCGATCTAGCGGAGGCCCGCGCGCTGCGCCGGGGGGCGCCCCCGGTTAGATCCGACGCGGTGAGCCATGGCGACGCTCGAGGCACGTCACATCGGCGTCTCGATCGACCGGCCGGCGGCGGACGTCTACGCGTTCGTCTCGGATCCCGCGAACCTACCGCGGTGGGCGAAGGGGCTGAGCGGCTCGATCGCGCAGGTCGACGGCGAATGGGTCGCCGACTCGCCGATGGGCAAGGTGAAGGTGCGGTTCGCGCCGCCGAACCCGTTCGGCGTCCTCGACCACGACGTCGTCCTGCCGGACGGCGTGACGGTCCGGAACCCCATGCGCGTCGTCGCGAGCGGCGCCGGGAGCGAGCTCTCCTTCACGCTCTTCCGCCGCGCGGGGATGAGCGACGCGGAGCTCGCCGCCGACGCCGCCGCCGTCGAGCGCGACCTGCGCGAGCTGAAGCGCCTGCTCGAGGGCGCCGGCTCGAGCTCCCCGTAACGCGCGCCGCGCGGCGGGCTAGAGTGCGCGCGTGCTGCGGATCGAGAGCCGGGCGCCGCTCCAGCGCGCCGCCCCGTAGGGGCCCGAGGCGAGTTCGCCTCTCCGCGCCGTCGAAGCCTCCCACCTATCGTCCTCCTCCGAACGCGCCCCGCACCCGCGGGCGCACGGGAGCAGCACATGCAAGAGCAGCACGCGTCCTCCGTGATCTGGAAGCTCCTCCTCGCCGGCGCCGCCATCGGCGCCGTCGCCTCGCTCCTCGTCTCCGCAGGGAACCCCGGAAACATGGGCGTGTGCGTCGCGTGCTTCGTGCGCGACATCGCCGGCGCATTCGGCGGCGCGCGCCTCGGGATGGGCGGCGTCGCCTACCTCCGCCCCGAGATCCTCGGGATCGTGCTCGGCGCGCTCGGCGCCGCCGTGGTCTCCCGCGAGTTCCGCCCGCGCGGCGGCGTCGCGTTCGTCCCCCGGTTCGTGCTCGGGTTCGTGTTCATGGCCGCGGCGCTGGTGTTCCTCGGCTGCACGGTGCGCGTGTGGCTCCGCGTCGGCGGCGGCGACCTGAACGCCGTCGTGGGCGCCGGCGGGCTCTTCGCCGGAATCGCCGCCGGGAGCGCCCTCCTCCGCAGCGGCTACGCGCTCCCGAGGACGCGCGACCTCTCCCGCGCCGCCGGCCTGGCGGTGCCCGCGGCCGCCGCCGTCCTCCTCGCGATCGCCGTCGCGACCGGAGGCAGCCCTTCGTTCCTGACCG
>JAHWYA010000055.1 GCA_020028115.1 Anaeromyxobacter sp. | reverse complement strand
GCGGCTCGCCGGCACGGAGCCGCGCGACGACGTCCGCGTCAGGGTCGAGCCCCACGACGCGCTTCCCCGCGGCGGCGAGGCACGCCGCGGTGACGCACCCGAGGTGCCAGAGGCCGAAGACGACGACCTTCATCCCCGCGCTCACGGCCTGACGATCGACTCCCACTTCGTCCCCTTCCGCTGCAGGCGCGGGTGGCTGACGAGCAGGTGCCAGATCACCGCGCACAGCCCCTCGGTGTGCGGCGTGATCCGGTCCGCGAACAGCGGCGGGATCACGACCGCCGCGTGCGCCCGGCGCGCGGTGTGCCCGCCGTCCCGCCCGACGATGCCGTAGACCTTCGCGCCGACGGCGTGCGCGCGGTCCACGGCGCGCACGAGGTTCGCCGAGACGTTCTTCTCGCGGTTGCCGCCCCCGACCGAGAACACGAGCAGGCCGTCGCGCGCGCCGAGCCGCGACCCGAGCAGCCACTCCTCGAAGACGGTCTCCCACCCCTCGTCGTTCGTCCGGGCGGTCAGCTCGGAGACGTTGTCGGTCGGCGCGTAGGCCTCGAACCCGCAGAGCTTCCGGAAGTCGTTCACGGCGTGCCCCGCGTGGCCGGCGGACCCGCCCACCCCGAGGATGAAGAGCCGGCCGCCCCCGTCACGCACGGCGGCGAGCCCCTCGGCGAGCGCTTCCACCTTCGCGGGCTCGAGCGCGCGCACCAGGGCGACGGTCTCGTCGAGGAACGACGCGGAGAAGCCGTCGCGGGCGGGCTCGGCGGCGGCCGTCGCGTACGCGGCGAACGCGGGGAGCCCCTCGAGCCAGAGGCCCGGGGTCGCGCCCTTCTCGGCGAGCACGGCCGCGACCTCGGCCTTCTTCGCGCCGAGGAAGACGGTCCGGGCGCCGAACGCGTTCCCGGCCTGCACGTCGTTCACGCCGTCGCCGACCATGAAGCAGATCGCGGGGCGCGCGCCGCCGTGCTCCCGGATCGCCTGCTCGAGGAGGCCGGTCGCGGGCTTGCGGCAGCCGCAGCGGTCCTCCGCGCGGTGCGTGCAGAGGTGCGAGCTCGCGATGCGCGCGCCGCCCGCCTCGGCGAGCTCGACGACGCGCCGGTGCACGGCGTCGAGGTTCTCCCGCGTGGTCTTCCCCTTCGCCGCCGCGGGCTGGTTCGTCACGATCCGCAGGGCGAACCCGGCGCGGTGCAGGGCCGCGAGCGCCTCCGGGACGCCGGGCAGCAGCGCGACCTGCGCCGGGTGGAGCGGGCTGTCGACGGTCCCCTGCTCGGGATCGACGACGAGCGCGTTGAGCGTCCCGTCGCGGTCCAGCAGGACGAGCGGGCGGGGCTCCCCGATCACAGCTCGAACCCCGCCTTCACGGCATCGTCGCGGAACATCTTCACGGTCTCGAGGGAGAACTCGACGAGGCTCTTGCCGCCGAGCTTCTGGACCTTCGAGATGAGGTCGTCCGTCGCGGTGATGACGTGGCAGCCGCACTCGGCGGCCTGGTACACGTTCAGCGCCTCGCGCGGGCTCGCCCAGAGCACCTTCGCGTTCGGGAACGGGCGGAAGTCCTCGACCGCCTGCCGCATCAGCGGGACCGGGTCGACGCCGGTGTCCGCGATCCGCCCCGCGAAGATCGAGACGATGACGTCGTCGTCGCGCGTCATGACCTCGCGGAGTCCGAGCCACTGCTCGCGGGCCAGGATCGCGGTGACGTTGAGCTTCACGCCCTTCGCGAGCAGCGACCGGACGACGGAGAGGGACGGGATCCCGCGCGTGTTCGTGATCGGGATCTTCACGTTCACGTTCGCGCCCCAGGACGCGATGAGGAGCGCCTGGCGCTCCATCTCCGCGAACTCGTCCGAGAAGACCTCGAACGAGATCGGGAGGTCCCGGACGACCGCGAGCACCTCGCGCGCGAAGCCCGCGTAGTCGCGGATCCCCGCCTTGGCCATGAGCGTCGGGTTGGTGGTGAAGCCGCGGACGAAGCCCTCGCGGTACCGCTTCAACATCGCCGCCGCGTCCGCGCCGTCGGCGAAGATCGCGATCTGGGGGCCGGGGATCGTGGGCATCTCGGACTCCGCGCAGGGTGCCGGGGACGGCTGGGGCGGGCTGCGCCGCACGTGGGAAAACGCGTGGCAACTTAC
Organism: Anaeromyxobacter sp.; assembly: GCA_020028115.1. GTDB lineage: Bacteria > Myxococcota > Myxococcia > Myxococcales > Anaeromyxobacteraceae > Anaeromyxobacter. The sequence goes on along the minus strand of JAHWYA010000055.1, from coordinate 6,194 downwards.
CATAGGGGCCCCGGACGGAGCGACCAGCCTGACGCCCGGACGCGTGGTCAGCCCACGGGCTGCGCGAGGTGCCGCTCGAGGTCCTGGAGCCCCTCCGGCGACCCGATCTCGAAGAACCGCGTGTGAACCTCGTGGGCGGCGAGCCGCCCCTCGACCGAGAGCGCGTGGAACAGGTCCGCGAGGTCGGCGCGGGCGCCCGCCGGGACGCGCTCCGCGACGACGTCCCGGCGCAGCGCCGAGAGGCCGTAGTCGATGTGGTGCATCCGCGCGGCGAGCGCGGGGTCGCGCCGCCGCTTGTCGTAGTGGACCCTCCCGCCCTCGACGACGCAGTTGCTCCGGTCCCAGCGCCCGTCGTTCCGGAAGACCGTCATGAGGGCCGGCGCGCCCGAGCGCGCGAGCGCCGCCGCGACCTCGCCGAAGTCGATGGGCAGGTAGGAGTCGCCGTAGGTCACGAGGAAGGACTCCTCGAGGACGCCCTCGTCGAGCGCGAGCCGGAGGGCGCCGGCGGTGCCGCGCAGGTCCCTCCCCTCGTCCACCCAGCGGACGCGGAGGCCGAACTGCGCGCCGTCGCCGACGTGGTCGCGCAGCATCCCGCCGAGCCACCCCACGGAGAGGACCGCCTCTGCGACGCCGTGGGCCGCGATCCAGCGCAGCTGGTGGTCGACGAACGGCACGCCGTTCACCGGGATGAGCGCCTTCGGGATGGTCTCGGTCACGGGCCGCATCCGCGTCCCGAGCCCGCCCGCGAGGATGAGACACTGGGAGCCCGCGCGCGCGCTCATCGCCTCAGTCCTGGATGAGGACCTTCGAGCCCTCGTGGTCGAAGTCGAAGCGCACCTCGGGCAGCCCCTCGCGCGCCATCGCCGCGCGGAGCCGCGCCCGGTCCTCTGCGTAGAAGAGGAGGAACCCGCCCCCGCCCGCGCCGATGAGCTTGCCGCCGAGCGCGCCGTTCTCCATGGCGGCCGCGTACCAGCGGTCGATGCGCTCGTTGGACATGCCCTTCGAGCGCTGCCGCTTCCGGAGCCAGTGCTCGTGCATCATCCCGGCGTAGGCGCGCGTGTCCCCCTGCTCGAGGGCCTCCTTCGTCCGGTACCCGAGCTCCTTCGTGAAGTGGAGGTTGTCGAGCATCGCCTGGTCGTTCTGGACGCTCCGGGTCGCCTGGTCCTGGAGCACCGCCCCGGCGCTGCGCGAGTAGCCGGTGAAGAACATGAGGAGGTGGTCCTCGAGGTCGTGCAGCGCCTCCCGCGGGATCCGCAGCGGCTTCACCGTCACCGCGCCGTCCTTCGCGAAGTCGAGGCAGACGACGCCGCCGAAGGCGCCGATGTACTGGTCCTGCTTGCCGACCGGCTCCTTCAGGAGGTCGATCTCGATGTGGCAGGCCTCCTCGGCGAGCGCCTGCGTCGCGACGGGCTCGCGCTTCAGCGCGTAGAGCCCGCGGAGCAGCCCGACCGTGAACGACCCGGAGGAGCCGAGCCCCGTACCGGAGGGCATGTCGGCCATGCTGGCGATCTCGAGGTAGGGGCCGACGTCGTGCCGCCGCAGCGCCTCGCGGATGATCGGGTGCTGGAGCTGATCCACCCGCTCCACCGTCTCCAGCTGCGAGTACTTCACGATGTAGTTCGGGACGAAGGTGCGGTGGATCGTGATGTAGACGTACTGCTTGATCGCCGCGGAGACGACGAAGCCGCCGAAGCGCTCGTAGTACGAGGGGAGGTCGGTCCCTCCCCCGCCGACGGAGATCCGCAGCGGCGTCCGGGTGATGATCACGTCCTCGCCTCCGGCACGATCCAGCGGTTCTCGAGGAGCCAGCGCACGGTCCGCCGGACGCCCTCGCGGATGGTGAGCCGGGGCGTCCACCCGAGGGCGCGGATCCGCTTGCAGTCGAGCAGGATCATCGGGTTGTCGCCGATCCACCCGCGGTCGCCGCCGGTGTACTCGCGGCGCGGGGTCACGCCGAGCTCCTCGCAGATCACGGCGATCGAGTCGTCGACGGTCACGTACTCGTCCGTCCCGAGGTTGAAGATCTCCACCTTGCGGGTGGACGGCGCCGCGAGCGCGACCTGGATCGCGTCCAGGCAGTCGCCGATGTAGAGGTACGACTTCCGCTGCCTCCCGTTCCCGAGCACGCGCAGCCTCGCCGGATCCCGCAGGAGCTGGGCGGCGAAGTCGAGCACGTGCCCGTGCTGGTAGCGCTCCCCGACGATCGACACGAACCGGAAGACGTAGCCGCGGATCCCGAACCCCTCCGCGTACGCCTGGACGAGCCCCTCGGCCGCGAGCTTCGAGGCCCCGTAGAGCGAGGTCTGCACCGGGAACGGGCAGTCCTCCGGCGTCGGGAACACCGGCGCCTCGCCGTAGACGCTGCCGGTCGACGAGAAGACGATCCGCGGGGCGCCGGCCCGGCGCATCGCCTCGAGGACGTTCCAGGTCGCGATGGTGTTCTGCTCGAGGTCGCGGCGCGGGCGCTCGACGCCGAACCGCACGTCGGCGTTGGCGGCGAGGTGGAACACCGTCGCGACGTCCGGGGCGAGGAGCCCCTCGAGCGCCGCCGGGTCGGTCACGTCCCGCTCGACGAGCCTGAACCGGCCGGTCGCGAGGGCCGCCTCGAGGAAGCGCCGCCTGCCGGTCGAGAGGTCGTCGACGCCCACCACCTCGTCGCCCTGGGCGAGGAGGCGGTCCACGAGGGCGCTGCCGATGAACCCCGCCGCGCCGGTGACCACGTGTCGTGCCATTCGGCGGGCGAGATTATCCGAAATCAGGCGGGGCGCGCGGCCCACTCGGCGTGGAACCGGTCGAGCGCCTCGTCGATGGCGAGCGGGCGGTGCCGCAGGAGCGCCGCGGCCCGGTCCACCTTCAGCCCGGCCCGGAGCGGCCGCGGCGCGAGGAGCTTCACGTCGGCCGTGCGCACCGGCACGATCTCGCCCTCGAGCCCGAACCGCCGCGCGATCCGGCCGGCGAACTCCACGCGGTCGAGGACCGTCGCGTCGCTCGCGTGGATCACCCCGCGGTAGGAGGTCTCGAGGAGGAGCTCGAGGCACCTCGCGGCGCCGCTCGCGGCGAGGGTCGTCGAGACGAGCTGGTCCGAGAAGGCGTTCACGCGCTCTCCGCGCGAGAGCTTCTCGACGACCTGCGTCGCGAAGGTGCTCTTCGCGCCCGGGCGGCCGCTGTACACGACGGCGACGCGCGCGACCGCGCAGTCGGGCGCGAGCAGCAGCGCGGCCTCCTCGCCGCACCGCTTCGAGCGCGCGTAGGCGCCCCGCGGGTTGGGGACGTCGTCCTCGGAGTAGGGCCCCCGCTCGCCGTCGAAGACGTAGTCGGTCGACACCGCCACGAGGCGCGCGCCGAGCGCCCGGCACGCGCGGGCGACCTGCTCCGTGCCCCCGACGTTCACGCGCCAGGCGAGGTCGGGGTCCCGTTCGCAGCCGTCGACGTCGGTCGCCGCGCCGGCGTGGAGCACCGCCTGGGCGCCGAACTCGCGGAGCGCCGCGGCGACCGACCGGCCGTCGCCGAGATCCGCGTCGCGCCACGTGAAGGCGCCGGGGGCGAGCCGGCACGGGCCGCGGCCGAGCGCGAGCACCTCGTGCCCCGCGAGCCGCGCCACCGCCTCGCCGCCGAGGAGCCCGTTCGCGCCGGTGACCGCGACCCTCATCGGCGCGCCCCGTACTGCTTCTCGTAGTAGCGCAGGTACTCGCCCGAGATGATCCGCTCCCACCAGGCGCGGCGCTCCACGTACCAGCGCACCGTCTCGGCGAGGGCGTCCTCGAACCGGCGGCGCGGCGCCCAGCCGAGCTTCGCCTGCGCCTTCCGCGAGTCGATGGCGTACCGGCGGTCGTGGCCGGGCCGGTCCTTCACGTACTGGACGAGCGAGTGGGGCTTGCCCACGAGGTCGAGCACCTGCTTCACGATGTGGATGTTGTGCCGCTCGCTCGAGGCGCCGAAGTTGTAGACCTCGCCGTCCTTCCCGTCCTCGAAGGCCGCGAGGAGCCCGCGGCAGTGGTCCTCCACGTGGATCCAGTCGCGGACGTTCATCCCGTCCCCGTAGACCGGGAGCGGCAGGTCGCGGACCGCGTTGGCGATCATGAGCGGGATGAGCTTCTCCGGGAACTGGTACGGGCCGTAGTTGTTCGAGCAGCGCGTCACGACCACCGGCACGCGGAAGGTGTGCGCGTACGCGAGCGCGAGGAGGTCGCTCGCCGCCTTCGACGCCGAGTACGGCGACGACGGCGCGACGGGCGTCTCCTCGGTGAACAGGCCGGTCGGCCCGAGCGAGCCGTAGACCTCGTCGGTCGAGACGTGGAGGAAGCGCTTCACCCCGAACTCCCGCGCCGCCTCGAGCAGCACCTGCGACCCGCGGACGTTCGTCTCGATGAAGACGGACGGGGCGAGGATCGACCGGTCGACGTGGCTCTCGGCGGCGAGGTGCATCACGCCGTCGATCCGCTCGGTCCGGAAGAGGTCGGCGACGAGCTCGCCGTTGCAGATGTCCGCGCGGACGAACCGGTACCGCGGGTTCTCCGCGAGATCGGCGAGGTTCTCGGGGTTGCCGGCGTAGGTCAGCTTGTCGAGGTTCACGATCCGCCAGCCCGGCCGCTCCGCGAGGAGCAGCCGGACGAGGTTCGCGCCGATGAAGCCGGAGCCGCCGGTGACGAGGACGTTCACGCCTTCCCTCCCGCCGCCTCGAAGTGCGGCGCGTCGCGGAACCGGAGCCCCGCCGCGTCCTTCGCCGAGACCCGCGGCGGCTCGCCGAGCGCGGGCCACGCGATGGCGAGGTCGGGGTCGTCCCAGCGGATGCAGCGCTCGTGCTCCGGGTGCCAGTAGTCGGTGGTCTTGTAGAGGAACTCCGCCGCCTCGGACAGGACGAGGAACCCGTGGGCGAAGCCCTCGGGGATCCAGAGCTGCCGCCGGTTCTCGGCGGACAGCGTCTGCCCGGTCCAGCGCCCGAACGTGGGCGAGCCGCGGCGCAGGTCGACGGCCACGTCGAAGACCTCGCCCCGCACGACGCGGACGAGCTTCCCCTGCGGCCGCGGCTGCTGGTAGTGGAGCCCGCGGAGCACGCCGCGCAGCGACATGCTCTGGTTGTCCTGCACGAAGTCGAGGCTCCGGCCGAGGGCCGCCTCGAGCGCGCGCCGGTTGAAGCTCTCGAAGAAGTGGCCGCGCGCGTCGCCGAACACGCGCGGCTCGAGCACGACCACGTCGGGGATGAGGGTGCCGCGCGCCTCCATCAGAACACCTTCGTGCGGAGCAGGGTTCGCAGGTAGTCGGCGTAGGTCGACTTGCCGAGCGTCTCGGCGCGGCGCTCGAGCGCCGCGTCGTCGATCCACCCCCGCCGCCAGGCGATCTCCTCGGGGCAGGCGACCTTCAGCCCCTGGCGCCGCTCGATCGTGGCGATGAACTGGCCGGCGTCGAGGAGCGACTCGTGCGTGCCGGTGTCGAGCCAGGCGTACCCGCGCCCCATGATCTCGACGTCGAGCCGATCGCGCTCGAGGTAGAGCCGGTTCAGGTCGGTGATCTCGAGCTCGCCGCGCGCCGACGGCCGCACCTGGCGCGCGAGGTCGACCACCTCCTCGTCGTAGAAGTAGAGGCCCGTGACGGCGTAGCGGGACTTCGGGCTCGCCGGCTTCTCCTCGATGCTGACGGCCCGGCGGCGCGCGTCGAACTCGACGACGCCGTAGCGCTGGGGGTCGTTCACCGCGTACGCGAAGACGGTCGCCCGGCCCTTCCGCTCGTCCGCGGCGCGGAGCACCTGCTGGAGCTCGTGGCCGTAGAAGATGTTGTCGCCGAGGACGAGGGCGGACGGCCGGCCCCGCACGAAGTCCGCGCCGAGGATGAAGGCCTGCGCGAGCCCGTCCGGGCTCGGCTGCACGACGTACTCGAACCGCATCCCCCACGCCGAGCCGTCGCCGAGGAGCTGGGCGAACCGGGGCGTGTCCTGCGGCGTCGAGATGACGAGCACCTCCCGGATCCCGGCGAGCATGAGCGCCGAGAGCGGGTAGTAGATCATCGGCTTGTCGTAGACCGGCAGCAGCTGCTTCGAGACGCACAGCGTCGCCGGGTACAGCCGGGTGCCGGCGCCGCCGGCGAGGACGATTCCCCTGCGGTTCGTGGTCATGGGAGCTCGGGCGGCATCCTACGCCAGGGTGTGGCGAGGGGGAACGAAGCCGAGATGGTCCTGGTCCTGGTCCTGGTCCTGGACC
>JAHWYA010000054.1 GCA_020028115.1 Anaeromyxobacter sp. | reverse complement strand
ATGCGGCTGCGTGCTCATTAAGGTTGCTCCATTACTCGATTGCCGAGGCCGACTTCGCCTGCTGGCGCAGCATGAACTTCTGGATCTTTCCGGTCGAAGTCTTCGGCAGCGGGCCGAAGACGACGGCGCGCGGAACCTTGAAGCGTGCAAGGCTCGCGCGGCAATGCTCGACGATCTCCGCCTCGGTCACGGCAGCGCCGGGCTTGAGCTCCACGAACGCGCACGGGGCCTCGCCCCACTTGGCGTCGGGCTTCGCCACCACCGCGACGGCGAGCACCGCCGGGTGCCGGTAGATCACGTCCTCCACCTCGATCGAGGAGATGTTCTCGCCACCGGAGATGATGATGTCCTTGGCGCGGTCCTTGATCTTGATGTACCCGTCCGGCTGCAGCACCGCGAGGTCGCCCGAGTGGAACCAGCCGCCGGCGAACGCCTCCTGCGTCGCCTTCGGGTTCTTGAGGTAGCCCTTCATCGTGATGTTCCCGCGGAACACGATCTCGCCCATCGTCTGGCCGTCGGCGGGGACCTCCTTCCCCGTGTCCGGATCGACGACCGTCATCGCGTCCTGCAGGAGCGCCCGCACGCCCTGGCGGCCCTTGCGCTCGGCGCGGGCGTCGGGCGCGAGGGCGCTCCACTCCTCCTGCGGCGCGGTGACCGCCGCCGGCCCGTAGACCTCGGTGAGGCCGTAGACCTGCGTGAGGTCGAACCCGATGCGCTCCATCGCCGCGATGAGCGACGGCGGCGGCGGCGCCCCGGCGATGAGCGCGGACACCTGGTGCTCGATCCCGCGCCGCAGCTCCTCCGGCGCGTCGGCGATCTGCGCGTGCACGATGGGCGCGCCGCAGTAGTGCGTGACCCGGTGCTCGCGGATGAGCTCGAGGATCCGCTTCCCCTCGACCCGCCGCAGGCACACGTTCGTCCCGACGTTCGCGGCCATGGTCCAGGTGAAGCACCAGCCGTTGCAGTGGAACATCGGCAGCGTCCAGAGGTAGACGGCGTGGTGCGGCATCCCCCAGGCCACGATGTTGTTCACCGCGTTGAGGTGCGCGCCGCGGTGATGGGTCACGACGCCCTTCGGATCGCCCGTCGTGCCGGAGGTGTAGCTGAGCGCGATCGCCTGCCACTCGTCGCGCGGCTCCGTCCGCTCGTAGTCCGGGCTCGCCGCGGCGAGGAGCGCCTCGTACTCGACCTCTCCGATCCGGTCGCCGGGGCCGTCGTACTCGGGGTCGTCGACGAGCACCACGGCCGGCCTCGCCGCCGCCTTCTCGAGCGCCCTCGCGACGATGGGCGCGAGCTCGCGGTCGACGAGGAGCACCTTGGCCTCGCCGTGGTCGAGCATGAAGGCGATGCTGTCCGGGTCGAGGCGGGTGTTGAGCGCGTTGAGGACCGCGCCCGTCATCGGCACCCCGAAGTGCGCCTCGAGCATCTCCGGCGTGTTGGAGAGCATGGCCGCGACCGTGTCCCCCGGCGCGACGCCGCGCGCCGCGAGCGCGGAGGCGAGCCGGCGCGCGCGCTCCCGGGTCTCCGCCCAGGTGTAGCGCCGCTTCCCGTGCACGACCGCGAGCCGGCCCGGGTAGACGTCGGCCGCCCAGTCGAGGAACACGAGCGGCGTGAGCGGCGCGTGGTTCGCGCGGTTCTTGTCGAGCTGGGTCTCGTAGGGGTTCGGGCGGGTCACGGGCGGCTCCCTTCGCGGACGGAGAGCGGAGGATAACGCGGCGGTCGCGGCCCGCAGGAGTGACACCCCGCCGGCGGCGGCCTGACCGGGATCACCGATTCGCGCCCGGGGCGGCCATCGTGGTAATGGTTCGCAGTTTCATCTTGGCGGCCCCCGGCCCCGGAGCGAGGACCTTGGAAGACACGGCAGCCCGGTTCGAGGACGCGGTCGAGGCGCGGCGGTTCGACGTGACCTACGAGCCGATCGTCGAGCTCGCGACCGGCGCGCGTTGCGCGTACGAGGCGCTCGCGCGCTTCCACGCGCGGGACGGCGCGCGCCTCCCGACCGGCGAGGTGTTCGCCTGGCTCCACGCGGACCCGGCGCGGCTCGCGGCGGTCGAGTGCGATCTCAAGGCCGAGCAGGTCGCGCGCGCCCCGGCCGCGCCGCTGTTCGTGAACCTCGATCCCGACGCGTACGCGATCGCCCTCGAGCGGCAGCTGCCGATCGTCGCCCCGCTCGAGGCCCACGGGCGCCGCGTCGTCGTCGAGGTGGTCGAGAGCGCGCGCTGCAGCGACGCGGGCCGGATCCGGCGGATGATCCGGGACGTGCGCGAGCGCGGGCTCGGCGTGGCGCTCGACGACCTCGGCGCGCCGAACGCGCTCGTCTCGCTCGAGAGCCTGGTGCAGGTCGACGTCCTCAAGCTCGACCGGACGGTGCTCGCGGCCGTCTCGGACCTCCGCTACCGCAACCTCGTCGCGTGCGTCGTGGGCCTCGCCCGCACGAACGGCGCCCGCACGGTCCTCGAGGGGATCGAGACGCGGAGGGACCTCGCCATCGCGGAGGCGCTCGGGATCGACCTCGTCCAGGGCTACCTGTTCCGTGATCAGTTCGTCACGGTCGCGCGCGCGTCCGCCCGCCGCGTCCCAGCGTCCCGGGGAACGCGCCGCCGTCGAGGAGCAGGTTCTGCCCGGTGACGAAGCCGGCCGAGCCCCTTCGACGCCGCGCACACGAGCGCCTGCCTGCCTCTGATTCCGAGATCCATGCCCCCATGCCAACGCGGCCATCCCGCAAGGGTCGTCGCCCGGACATGAAGGGTGTGGTGCTCCCGCGGATGGGCGATACTGCGGCCAATCGACGCGAGATCGCGGGTCCAGCGGTTGCCGTTCCGGCGAGCGCGGTCGAGCGCGCGAGGACGGACGATGACGGCGAGGACCGAGAGCCGCATCCTGGCCGCGATCTCCGCGGCGTGCGCGCTGCCGTTCGCGGCGGTGCTCCTGCTGCCGTCGCGGCTGCACGGCGTGATGGACGTCGACTCCTACCTCGTCTTCCACAACACGGCCGAGTTCTTCAGCATCATGGTGTGCCTCTCCGTGTTCGGGGTGGGCTGGTACGCCTACGATCAGTCGAAGGACCGGCACGCGCTGTTCCTCGGCACCGCGTTCCTCGCGACCGGCCTCCTCGACTTCATGCACACCCTCTCGAACGCGGCGATGCCGGCGTTCATCACGCCGAACTCCACGAACAAGTCGACGCAGTTCTGGATCGCGGCGCGGCTCGTGGGCTCGACGGCGCTGTTCGCGAGCGCGTTCCTGCTGTCCGGCCGCGGGCCGCGGTGGATGACGAAGCGCATCCTGCTCGCGGCCGCGCTCGCCACGTGCGCGGCGGTCTTCGCGGGGGTCACCTTCTTCCCCGCCCAACTCCCGGTGACGTTCGTGCCCGGTGCGGGCCTCACCCCCTTCAAGGTCGGGGCGGAGTTCCTCGCGATCGGGCTCCTCGCCGGCGGCGGCGCCGCGTACTGGGTGCGCATGCGGCGGACCGGGGACGACCGTCTCCTCCTCTACCTCGCCGCGTTCGTCATCGGCATCTTCAGCGAGGCGGTGTTCGCGTCGTACCGGACCGGCTTCGACACCTTCAACGTGCTCGGGCACCTCTACAAGGTGGCCGCCTTCTCGCTCGTCTACCGCGCCGCGTTCGTCGCGTCGGTGGCGAGGCCGTACGTGCAGCTCACCGGCGCGAACGCCCGGCTGCGGACGGAGATCGCCGACCGGCTCCGCGCCGAGGAGGCGGTCCGGGCGCTGAACGCCGACCTCGAGACCCGCGTCGCCGAGCGGACCTCCGGGCTCGAGGCGGCGAACCGCGCGCTCGAGGAGAACCGCGCCTCGCTGCGGGACGCGAGCCTCCGCAAGGACGAGTTCCTCGGCATGCTCTCCCACGAGCTGCGCAACCCGCTCGCCCCGATCCGGAACTCCGTGTACGTGCTCGAGCGGTCCGCGCCGGGCAGCGAGCAGGCGTCGCGGGCGCGCGCGATCATCCGGCGCCAGACCGAGCACCTCGCGCGGCTCGTCGACGACCTCCTCGACGTGACGCGGATCGCGCGCGGCAAGATCGAGCTCCTGCGTGCTCGGGTGGACCTCCGCGACGTCGTGCTGCGGACGGCCGACGACTTCCGTGCCGTCCTCGAGCAGCGCGGGCTCGGCTTCCGCACCGCGGTGCCCGGCGCGAGCGTCTGGTGCGACGCCGACGCGACCCGGATCGCCCAGGTGCTCGGCAACCTGCTGCACAACGCGGCCAAGTTCACCGGAGCGGGCGGCGAGGTGTCGCTCTCGCTCGCCGCGACCGGCTCCGCGGCGGAGCTCGCCGTCCGCGACACCGGCGTCGGCCTGGACCCCGCGCTCCTGCCGCACGTGTTCGACCCGTTCGTGCAAGGCGACCGCTCGCTCGCGCGCGTCGAGGGCGGGCTCGGCCTCGGCCTCGCTCTCGTGAAGGGCGTGGCCGAGCTGCACGGCGGCAGCGTGGTGGTGCGGAGCGAGGGGCCCGGCCGCGGCGCGGAGTTCGTCGTGCGCCTCCCCCTCGCGCCAGCGGGCGCCGCCGCGGCGGAGTCCCGCATCGACCCCCTCGACGCGAAGCCGGCCGACCCCGACCGGATCGAGGAGGTCGTCTCCTAGCGCGGGGCGGTCACATCAGCGTCTTCAGCTCGCGCTCGTACGTCCCGCCCAGGGCACGGAGCGCCTCCTCCACCGCGGCGCGCTTCGCGGCGGCGGCGGTCGGCGCCGGACCGGCGAAGACCGGGCGCGTCGTTCCGTCCGGCAGGTGGCACACGCAGGTCCACCCGCCCGCGCCGGCGTGGAGCTCGAGCCGCGGCAGCGAGAACTGGCTCGCCGCGTCCGTGCCGTCGAGGTTCACGGCCCACCCCTCTGGAGTCCTCGCCCACGCCGGCATGGACCTATTCATAGCGCCGCCGCACCCGGGCGGCACGCCTGTCGCGCCCCCGTGGCGCGACGCCGCAGGAGCGCCCGTCCGCCTCGCCGCGTGGCGCGGCGCCCCGCCGGTCGCCCTCTACGCCGCGATCGGCGTCGAGATCGTGTCCTCGTCGGTCACCTCCTTCTTCTTCCAGAGGAAGTAGACGGCCGGGTACACGAGGAGCTCCATCAGGAACGACGTCACGAGCCCCCCGATCATCGGCGCGGCGATCCGCTTCATGAGGTCCGCGCCGGTCCCGACGGACCACATGATCGGCAGCAGGCCGATCATCGCCGCGAACACCGTCATCGCCTTCGGGCGCACCCGCTTCACCGCGCCGTGGACGATGGCCTCGACGAGGTCGCGGCGGGTGCGGAGCAGGCCCTTCGCCTTGTACTCGTCGTGGGAGAGATCGAGGAACAGGAGCATGAACACGCCGGTCTCGGCGTCGAGCCCCATGAGCGCGATCAGCCCGACCCAGACCGCGATCGAGACGTTGTAGCCGAGCGCCCACAGGAGCCAGACGGCGCCGACGGCGGAGAACGGGACCGCCGCCATGACGAGCGCCGCCTTGAACGACGACTTCGTGTTCAGGTAGAGCAGGCCGAAGATCAGGACGAGCGTGAGCGGGATGATGAGCTTCAGCCGCTCCTTCACGCGCAGCATGTTCTCGTACTGGCCGCTCCAGACCATGTTGTAGCCGGTCGGGAGCCGGAGCCCCGCGGCGACCGCCTTCTTCGCCTCGGTCACGTACGACCCGACGTCGATCTTCGAGGTGTCGAAGTCGACGTAGACGTAGCCGGCGAGGAGCCCGTTCTCGTCGCGGATCATGGACGGCCCCTGGGCGAGGACGACGTCGGCGATCTCCTCCATCGGGATCTGGCCCTGGCCACCGGGCAGCGGCAGGAGCACGCGGCGCAGCGCGGAGAGGTCCTCGCGGTAGTCGCGCGCGTACCGGACGTTGATGCCGTACCGCTCCCGCCCCTCGATCGTCGTCGACTGGTTGTCTCCGCCGACGGCCGTCATCACCAGCATGTTCGCGTCGTCGACCGAGAGGCCGTACCGCGCGAGCTGCTCGCGCTTCAGCACGAAGTCGAGGAAGTACCCGCCGGCGACCCGCTCCGCGTAGACGCTGCGCGTACCGGGGACCTTCTGGATGACCGCCTCCGTCTCCTTGGCGACCCGCTCGATCGTGGCGAGGTCCGCGCCGCTGATCTTGATCCCGACCGGCGTCCGGATGCCGGTGGAGAGCATGTCGAGCCGCCCCTTGATCGGCATCGTCCACGCGTTCGAGATCCCCGGGAGCTGGAGCGCGGCGTTCATCTCGTTCTCGAGGTCCTCCTGCGAGATGCGATCGCGCCAGAACGGCCGCAGGACCCCCTTCAGCCAGCCCGGCGCCCACGACGAGTACCAGCGCGGCTTCTCGCGCCACTCCGAGTCGGGCTTCAGGATGATGGTCGTCTCCATCATCGTGAACGGCGCGGGGTCGGTGGACGTGTTCGCGCGGCCCGCCTTTCCGAACACGCGCTCCACCTCCGGGAACGTCCGCAGGATCTTGTCCTGGATCTGGAGCGCCTTCTGCGCCTCCGCGACGGACATGCCGGGCTCGACCGCCGACGGCATGTAGAGGATCGTCCCCTCCCGGAGCGGCGGCATGAACTCGGAGCCGAGGCCCAGGTAGACGGGGATCGCCGTGAGAACGAGCGCCACGGCGGCCGCGATGGTCGCCCTCGGGTGGCGCAGGACGAACCGGCAAGGCGGCTCGTAGATCCGGTGGAGGAGCCTCGAGATCGGGTGCCCCTCCTCCGAGTGGTACTTGCCGACGAGGACCGCGTTCGCGGCGCGCGCCAGGAGCCGGGGCCTGAGCTGGAAGTCGTCGATGCGCGCGAACATCATCCGCATCGCCGGGTCGAGGGTGATCGCGAGGAGCGCCGCGATCGCCATCGCGAGGTTCTTCGAGTAGGCGAGCGGACGGAAGAGCCGCCCCTCCTGGTCGACCAGGGTGAACACCGGCATGAAGGCGACGGCGATCACGAGCAGCGAGAAGAAGACCCCGGGCCCCACCTCGAGGAGCGCCTCGAGCCGGACCCGGTGGAAGTCGCCCTTCCTCCCGTCCTTCACCCAGTGATGGATCTTGTTGTAGGCGTTCTCCACCTCGACGATCGCCCCGTCCACGAGCACGCCGATCGAGATGGCGATCCCGGCGAGCGACATGAGGTTCGCGTTCAGGCCCATGAAGTACATGGGGATGAACGCGATCGCGACCGACACCGGGATCGTGACGATCGGGATGATCGCGGACGGGACGTGCCAGAGGAAGATGAGGATGATGATCGAGACGACGATGATCTCCTCGACGAGCTTCTCCTTCACCGTCCGGATCGCGTGGTTGATGAGCTCCGACCGGTCGTAGGTGGTGACCACCTCGACGCCCTTCGGCAGCGACGGCTTCAGCTCCTCGAGCCTCGCCTCGATCCGCTGGATGACGTTGAGCGCGTTCTCCCCGGAGCGCATCACGACGATCCCAGCGACCACGTCCCCCTCGCCGTCGAGGTCCGCGATCCCGCGCCGGAGCTCGGGGCCGAGCGAGACGGTCGCGACGTCCTTCACGAGCACCGGCGTGCCGCCCTGCGAGCGGAGCACGAGGTTCTCGAGGTCCTTGATCCCCTTCACGTACCCGCGACCGCGGACCATGTACTCGCGCCCGCTGATCTCGACCAGGCGTCCGCCCACGTCGTTGTTGCCCTTGCGGACCGCGGTGATCACCGCGTCGAGCGGGAGCTTGAACGCGGCGAGGGCGTTCGGGTTCACGTTGATCTGGTACTGGCGGACCTGCCCGCCGACCGTCGCGACCTCCGCGACCCCTGGCACGGACTGGATGGCGTAGCGCAGGTTCCAGTCCTGGAACGAGCGCAGCTCGTCGGACGAGTGCTGGCCGGTCCGGTCGACGAGGGCGTACTGGTACACCCAGCCGACGCTGGACGCGTCGGGCCCGAGCTCCACCTTCACGTCCGGCGGCAGCTGCTGGGTGATCTTGGAGAGGTACTCGAGGACGCGCGTCCGGGCCCAGTAGGGGTCGGTCCCGTCCTCGAAGATCACGTAGACGTAGCTGAACCCGAAGTCCGAGAAGCCGCGGATCGCCTTCACCTTCGCGGCGCCGAGGAGCGACGTCGTGATCGGGTAGGTGACCTGGTCCTCGATGATGTCCGGGGACCGGTCCCACCGCGAGTAGACGATGACCTGGGTGTCCGAGAGGTCCGGCAGCGCGTCGAGCGGGATGTTCCGCATCGCCCACGCCGACCCGAGGAGCGTGACGATCGTCGCGGCGAGGACGAGGTACTTGTTCTCGGCGGAGAAGCGGATGATGGCCTTGATCATGTCCGGCTACCGCCCGTGACCGGCGTGAGGGTCCGCGGCGGGCCGCTCGTCCTTCGGCGCCG
>JAHWYA010000457.1 GCA_020028115.1 Anaeromyxobacter sp. | reverse complement strand
GTCGCCCGCCGGACGCAGCCCGTCCCGCTCGTCGTCCCGGGGGGTGCGCCGTGAGCGCGTGGATGAAGCTCGTCCTCCTCCTCGCCGCCGCGACCGTGCTCGGCATCATCGCCGCCACCGTCGTCGTCGGCTCGAAGGTGCGCGAGGAGACGGTGGTCGCCAGGCCGTACGAGGAGGGGTTGAGCCGCACGGTCGGGTGCGACGTCGGCGCGAGGCCGTGCATCGCCGCGCTCGACGGCGCCGGCGAGGTGTCGCTCGAGCTCGCCCCGCGCCCGCTCCGCACGATGCAGGAGCTCTCCGTGCGCGCCGAGGCCCGTGGCGTGCCGGCGGGCTCCCGCGTGCGCGTTGCGTTCACCATGGACGACATGTGGATGGGAGAGAACGCCGTCGCGCTCGCCGAGACCGCGCCGGGGCGATGGGAGGGCCGCGCCGTGCTCGTCCGGTGCCCCAGCGGCCGGAAGGGCTGGACGGCGGAGGTGACGGTCGCACCGCCCGGCGCGCCGCCGCGGATCGCCCGGTTCCATCTCGCGGTGACGGAGTGACGCCCTGACCTCCGCGATCGCCATGGCGTTCGTCACCGGCCTCCTCGGCTCGTTCGGGCACTGCGCCGCGATGTGCGGCCCGCTCGTCGGCTCGCTCGCGCTCGCGGCGGCGCCGCTCGGCGCGCGCCGCTCGCTCGCGGGACAGCTCGCGTACCACGCGGGCCGGGTGACGACCTACGCCGCCGTCGGCGCGGTGATGGGGCTCACCGGCTCGTTCGTGAACGTCGCGGGCCGGCTCGCCGGCCTGCAGCAGGCGGTCGCGATCCTGGCCGGCGTCCTCATGGTGCTCCTCGGCGCGGGGGTGGCGGGGCTCTCGACGGCGGTGAAGCGGCTCGAGGCGCGCGCGTCGGGGAAGGTCGTCGCGCTCGTGCGCGGCCTGCTCGAGGGCGGCGGCCCGTCGCGCCTCTACCCGACGGGCCTCGCCCTCGGGCTCCTCCCGTGCGGGCTCTCCTGGACGGTGTTCCTCGGGGCGGCCGGGACGGGGTCGCTCCCCGAGGGGCTCCTCCTCGCGCTCGCCTTCGGCCTCGGCACGACGCCCGCGCTCCTCCTCGTCGCGGCGGCGGGCGGCGCGGTCGGCGTCCGCGCGCGCCGGGTCCTCGTGCGCGCCGGCGGGCTCCTCGTCGCGCTCCTCGGCCTCGTGTTCGTGCTGCGCGGCGCGGGGGTGCTCCGGTGATCGGCGCGGCGGCGGCGGCGACGCTCCGCTGCGACCACTGCCTCACCGAGTTCCCGGCGCGCGAGGCGGTGCGCGAGCTCGTCTCCGGCGCGGAGAAGGTCTTCTGCTGCGGCGGCTGCCGCGGCGTCTACCGGCTCGTCGCGGACGAGGGGCTCGCCGCGTACTACGACACGCGCCGCTGGGACGGGCCGGGCGCGCCGGTCGGCGACGGCGCGGCGCTCGAGCTCGCCGCCTTCCGGGGCGCGGTCCGGAGCGTGGACGGCGGGGACGAGGTGGAGGTCTACGTCGACGGCATCCGCTGCGCTTCCTGCGTGTGGCTCAACGAGCGGGTCCTGCTGAGGACGCCCGGGGTGCTCGCAGCGCGCGTGAACTACGCGACCCACCGCGCCCGCGTCCGCTGGGATCCGGCCCGCACCGGCCTCGCGACGGTCCTCTCGCGGATCCGCGCCGCGGGGTACGCCCCGAAGCCGTGGTCGGAGTCGGTGCGCGCGGCGGCCCGGCGCGCGGAGACGCGCGACCTGCTCGTGCGGCTCGGCACGGCGGCGTTCCTCGCCTCGCAGCTCATGATCTACCAGGCCGCCCTCTACGCCGGGTACTTCCAGGGGATCGACGCCGGCACGCGGCGCCTCATGGAGTGGATCTCCCTCGGCCTCACGCTGCCGGTCTTCTTCTACGCGGGGGCGCCGTTCCTCCGCGCGACGTGGGCGGGCCTCCGCCGCGGCGCGCCCGGGATGGACGCGCTCGTCGCGATCGGCTCCGGGGCGGCGCTCGCCTACTCCGTCTTCCAGATGCTGCGGGGCGGCGAGGTCTACTTCGACACCGCCGTCGCGATCCCCACGCTCGTCCTCGTCGGGCGGTACGTCGAGGCGGCGGCGAAGGGGCGGGCGTCGGAGGCGGTGGCCCGCCTCGCCGCGCTCGCGCCGCGCGAGGCGCGCCGCCTCGAGGTCGGGCCCGACGGCCGCGACGCGCCCCGCGCCGTCCCGGTGTCGGAGATCGCCGCGGGCGACCGGCTCGCGATCGTGCCCGGGGAGCGGATCCCGCTCGACGGCGTCGTCCTCGACGGCGGCTCCGAGGTGGACGAGTCGCTCGTCACCGGCGAGGCGCGGCCCGTCCCGAAGCGCCCCGGCGCGCCGGTCGTCGGCGGCACGGTCAACCTCCACGGCGCGCTCGTCGTTCGCGTGACGCGGGTCGGCGAGGAGACCGTCCTCGCCGGGATCGTCCGGGCCGTCGAGGAGGCGCAGGCGGCGAAGCCGCGCATCCAGGCGGTCGCGGACCGGGTGGTCGGGATCTTCGTGCCCGCGATGCTGCTCCTCGCCGCCGGGACCTTCGCGTGGTGGCGGGCCCGCGGCGCGCCGCTCGACCAGGCGGTGATGACGGGGATCTCGGTCGTCGTCATCGCGTGCCCGTGCGCCCTCGGCCTCGCGACCCCGATCGCCGTCCTCGTCGCGACCGGGCTCGCGAGCGCGCGCGGCCTGCTCGTGCGCGGCGGCGACGTCCTCGAGCGCGCCGCGCGGGCGACGGACGTCCTCCTCGACAAGACCGGGACGGTGACCCGCGGGCGGCCGGTCCTGACCGAGGTGGTGGCCCTCGACGGCGCCCTCGGGCGGGACGGCGCGCTCCGGCTCGCCGCGGCGGTCGAGGCGAGGAGCGAGCACCACGTCGGACGGGCGATCGTGGAGGCGGCGCGGGGGCTGGAGGCGGGAGAGGAACTCCGCGTGGAGCGGTTCCGGGCCATTCCGGGGAGAGGCGTGGCCGCCACGGTATGCTCCGCAACCGCAGCCGCAACCGCAGCCGCAACCGCAGCCGCAACCGCAGCCGCAACCGCAGCCGCAACCG
>JAHWYA010000456.1 GCA_020028115.1 Anaeromyxobacter sp. | reverse complement strand
CAGCCGCCGCACGACGAGCGGGTCCCGGAGCGCGACGTGGAGGTCGAGCGCGACCGCGAGGAACGGGGACGGCGCCCGGACGAGCGCGTCGAGGAACGCCGCCGGGTCCTTCGCGGCGGGCGCGATCCCCTCGAGGCCGCGGTGCGCGGACCAGACCGCCGCGCGCGCGTCGAAGGCCCGCGCCGCCGCCTCGCAGATCGCGGTCGCCCGCTCCTCCTCCGGCGTCACGATCCAGAGGACCGGGGTCCCAGCCGACCAGAGCTCCGCGATCTCCTGCACGATCGGCGTCACGGGCTTCCCTCGATGTCCGCCGTCGCCCGCATGGCCTCCTCGAAGGAGGTGGCGCCGGACGCGACCTTGCGGATCGCGTGCTCGCGGAGCGAGCGGAGGCCGTCCTGGCGCGCGGTCCGCTGCAGCACCTCCGGCGTCGCGCCCTCCGCGATGAGGTGGCGCAGGCGCGGGTTCACGGCGAGCACCTCGAAGATGCCGCTGCGGCCGTAGAACCCGGTGTGGCGGCACTTCACGCAGCCCTGGCCGCGCCGGGCGACGAGCTTGCCGGCGTGGTCCTCCGGGTGCGGCACGCCGAGGGCGTGCACCTCGTCCGCCGTCAGCGGCACGTCCGAAGCGCAGGACGGGCAGACCTGCCGGACGAGGCGCTGCGCGACGACGCCGGTGAGCGTCGCGGCGACGAGGAACCCCGGGACGCCGAGGTCGCGGAGCCGCGCGATCGCGCCGATCGTGTCGTTCGTGTGGAGCGTCGTGAGCACCATGTGGCCGGTGAGCGCCGCCTGCACCGCCTGGGCGGCGGTCTCCCCGTCCCGGACCTCGCCCACCATCACGACGTCCGGGTCCTGGCGCAGCACGTGGCGGAGCGCGTCCGCGAAGCCCGTCCCGGTCTTGGGGTTCGCCGCGATCTGGTTGAAGTCCTCGAGGACCATCTCGATCGGGTCCTCGATCGTCACGACGTTCACCTCGGGCGAGGCGAGCGCCTGCAGCGCGGAGTAGAGCGTCGTCGTCTTGCCGCTGCCGGTCGGGCCGGTCACGAGGACGAGGCCGTGCGGCCGCAGGAGCCAGCGCTCGAACGCGTCGCGCTCGTCCGGGAGGAACCCGAGCTCGGACAGGTCGCGGACCAGGACCTGCGGATCGAGGACGCGGACGACGATCTTGTCGCCAAAGGTGGTCGGGATGGTGGAGACGCGCAGCTCCATCTCCGTGTCGCCGCGCGCGGTCCGGATGCGTCCGTCCTGGGGGCGCTTCACCGCGATGTCGAGCCGGCTCATGATCTTGAACCGGTTCGCCATCGCCCCGTGCACCGCCTTCGGGATGCGGTGGATCGGGTGGAGGACGCCGTCGATCCGCATGCGGATGATCGACTCCTCCCGCCGCGGCTCGATGTGGATGTCGCTCGCGCGCTGCTCGAAGGCGTAGTGGAGCAGGTACTCGACCGCGGCGACGACCGGCTCGCTCGACGCCTCGAGGGCGTCGATCCCGGTGAGGTTCACGAACTGCTCGAGGTTCGTGACGTCCGCGGAAGGGCCCGCCTGGAGCTGGACCGACGCGTCGGAGATCTGCTGGCGGAAGCCGTAGACCTCGGCGATGGCGCGGTGGATGTCGGAGGGCGCCGACAGGACCGGCTCGATGTCCGCGCCGGTGAGGCCGCGCAGGTTCTCGAACAGCTCGCGGTCGAAGGGGTTCGCCGTCGCGACGACGAGCACGCCCTGCTTCTTCTCGACCGGCAGCACCGCGTGGCGGCGCGCGAAGGGGCGCGACAGCGTCCGGGTGATGAGCTGGGCGTCGAGCTTCAGCGGGTCGATCTTGCGGTACGGCAGCCCGACGGCGCGGGCGATCGCCTGGGTCGCCTTGTCCTCGTCGACGTCCTCGCCCTCGCGGCTCGCGTCCACGAACTTGAAGGACGCGAGGATCTCGACCGGCGAGAGCTCGGCGCGGCGCAGCGCGCGGCCGCCGCTCCGGGAGGCCTGGTCCCTGAGGAGCCGGGCGCGCTGGACGTTCTCGCGGGCGAACGCCGTGCGCCTGGCGTCGTCGGTGAGGACCCCCTGCTTCTGCAGGAGGTCCGCCACGTACTCGAGCGTGAAGTCGGTCGCGCGGAGGGTTCGGGCCACGGCGCGGAAGTGTAACCCGACCGCGACAACTTGTGGGCGGGGGGACACTCGGGCCTTCGACGAGCTCGGGCCCTCGCGTCCCCCCGATCCCCCCGCTCGGATGTCGTATGCCGCCCGACCGGGCGGCGGGTCAGATCGCTCAGCCGACCGGGCCGCAGCCCCTGGGCGGAACGGACCCGCCGCCGGAGGCGCGCGCGGCCGCGGGCCGCGACATCCGGCGGGCGACGTCGGCGCTGCCGCACCCCGGGCACCGGACCTCGACCTCGTCGGACCTCCGGATGACGAGCTCCTCGAAGGTCTTCCCGCAGGGTGCGCAGGCGTACTCGTAGATCGGCATGCGTCCGGTGAGAGCCCGGCGGCGGCCGGAGGGTTCAGGGCCGCGCGGGGGTGTGGTCGGCCGCCCCCGGCGGCCGTGCCCGCCGCGCGCGGTGGATCTCGGCGGCCTCGGCCTGGATGGTCGTCCGGGCGAGGTAGATGGCCGCGATGACGAAGACCGCCATCCCGGCCAGCATGAGGACCCCGAGCGCGAAGACCCCCACCGGGAACTCGGCGGGGATCGCGACGAACGCCTGCGCGAGCCAGAGGAGCGAGGTCACGACGAAGGCGAAGAGCGCCGCGTACACGAGGATGAGCGCGCGGAAGTAGAGCGCGTGCCGCCGGTCGAGCACCGCGACCTGCTCCGCGATCGCCACCTCGCGCGCCGCCGGGAGGCCCTCCGTCCGGTGCTCGCGGACGAGCTCGCGCACCCGGTTCGCCATCCGGGAGATCTGGTTGTCGAGGCCGAGGGCGATGAGGCCGCAGGCGGAGACCATCACCGCCGGCGTCACGGCGGCGGCGATCTGCTGGAGCGCGTCCATGCCGGGACGGTGCGCCCCGGTGAGCCCCCGCGCTACCGGCGGCCCTTCGCGGCCGGCCGGGGCGCGGGCCGGGGC
>JAHWYA010000455.1 GCA_020028115.1 Anaeromyxobacter sp. | reverse complement strand
GTGGAGACGCCGGCCGCGATGAGTCCGACGAAGGTCCGGAGGAGGCCCTTGCGGAGGTGATCGATCGAGGTCCGGATCTCGAGCCGCCGCGCGAGCGCGTCGTGCTCGGCGCGGATCGCGGCGGGATCCGCGGCGTCCTGGGTCGGGGGGACCGGCATCGGGCGCTCGTTCTACCCCCGCCCGAACCGGGCGGCAATCGCGTCCTGGACGGCGCCGAGCGTCGGCGCGAGCTTCACCGAGACGTTCTTGAGGGGCGAGCGGATCCCGGGCAGCGTCTCCTCGTGGTACCCGACCTTGAAGTCGGCGAACTTGAGGCCGTGGGCGGTCGAGACGACGACCACGCGCTCGTGCCGCTTGATGGTGCCGTTCGCGGCGAGCTTCTCGAGCGCGCCGAGCGCGACGCCGGTGTGCGGGCAGGTGAAGAGCCCGGCACGATCCGCCCGCGCCGCCGCGTCCGCGAGCTCCTGCTCGGTCGCCTGCTCGACGATCCCGTCGAGCGCCGCGAGCGCCCGGAGCGCCCGCTTCGCCGACACCGGCGCGCCGATCTGGATCGCGGAGGCGAGGGTCCTCTTCGCGGTGATGGGCTCGACCACGACCTCGGGGCCCGCCCGGCGCCCGGCGCCCGCGGTGGCGCGCCAGAGGGGGTTCGCGTGCTCGGCCTGGGCGACGACGAGGCGCGGGAGCCGGTCGACGAGCCCGAGCTCCTTCAGCAGCACGAACCCCTTCCCCACGGCGCTCGCGTTCCCGAGGTTGCCCCCGGGGATCACGATCCAGTCCGGGGAGGACCAGCCGAGCTGCTGCGCGATCTCGATGGAGGCGGTCTTCTGCCCCTCGATGCGCAGGGAGTTCATCGAGTTCGCGAGGTAGATGTCCTTCGTCCGGGAGAGGTCCCGCACCACCTTCATGCACCCGTCGAAGTCGGTGTCGAGCTCGAGGACGAGCGCGCCGTTCGAGATCGGCTGCACGAGCTGGGCGGTGGAGATCTTGCCGCGCGGCAGGAGGACGACGCTCGGGATCCCCGCCGCGGCGCAGTACGCCGAGAGCGCGGCGGAGGTGTCGCCCGTCGAGGCGCACGCGACGGCGCGGATCGTCGTCCCGCGAGCCCGCATCTCCTTCACGGCGGAGACGAGGACCGTCATCCCGAGGTCCTTGAACGAGCCGGTGTGGGTGACGCCGCACTCCTTCACCCAGACCTCGTCGAGGCCGATCTCGCGAGCGTACCGGTCGACCCGCAGGAGCGGGTTCCCGCCCTCGAACATCGAGACGACGTTCTCCGGGGCGAGCTGCGGGTAGACCCACTCCTTCTTGCCCCACACGCCGGACCCGTACGGCCACGGTCCGAGGCGGAAGCGGCCGTCGAAGAGCGCCTTCCACTCGGCCGCCGGCCGCCGCGCGAGCGCGGCGCGGTCGTGCTCGACCTCGAGGAGGCCGCCGCAGCGGGGGCACTCGTAGACGACCTCGGTCAGGCCGGCGCGGAAGTCGCAACCGTCCGAGCACCGGAACCAGGCAGAGAAGGAGCTGTCCATGGGCCGGGCAAATCTGCCGGGACCCGGGCCGCTTGGCAAGCGGCGGCGTCAGCCGCCAGCGAGCGCAGGGGCAGCCGGATGAGGCTGCCCCGGAGCGAGCGGGGCCCCCGCATCGCGAAGCGATGCGGTATCCGGCGTTGGGGGGCGCGAGCCGTGCGAGGTGAGTGTCCCCCCGCCCTCATGCCCCCTCGGGCTCGAGCTCCGGGAAGCCCTGGAGCTCCCCGTCGGCGGGGACGGCCGGCGGCGGCGGGCCGCGGCGAGCCCGGTGGCGCGCCTTCACCTCGAGCGCGAACGCGTCGAGCGGCTCCGGATCGAGCGGGTCGCCGTTCAGCGAGAGGGTGAGCGAGCCCAGCCCCTCCCGCTCGCCGATGTGGACGAGCTGCGTCTCGGCGATCTTGTTCGGCATGCACTCGAGGGGGCCGACGGAGAGGACGCCGTCCACCTCCTTGCGGCGCCAGGAGTCGAGGGCGGCGCCCACGGTCAGGACCGTCTCCGCCTCGAGCGCGTCCCGGACCCACGGGCCGGCCATCTTCACGACGTCGGCGACCGCGGTCGGCAGGCGCCACCCCATCGGCCGCGCGACCGCCGCGGTGATGCAGGCCTCGATCCGGTGGCGGACCCAGCTCGAGAGCCGCTCGCTCATCGTCCGATCCTTCAGCCGGGCGCCGATGAGCTCGGAGAACTGCAGGAACTCGGTGATCGGCGCGACGCGCGCGCGGATGCCGCGGCGCTCGAGCTCCTCGACGACGCGGCCGTTCGAGGCCGGGACGTTCCGTAGATAGATCTCGCCGACGATGAGCACCGACGGCAGGTCGGCGCCGCTCCGGAGCGCCGCGAACTGCCCGGCGATCTTCTCCATGAGCTCGGAGATCCCGAAGATCGATCCCTTCACGGCCTCCCAGGTGACGTGCGTCCCCGAGAGATCGCCCTGGACCGTCCGCCGCACGTGGTCGCAGACCTCCCGGAGCGCGCGCGCGTACAGCGCGTCCGCCTCGCCCCGGCGCACCTCCCGCGGGCGGACGTCGTACAGCACGTCGCGGAGCTGGTCGGCGGCGACGAAGCCGGCGAGGGCGATCGCGCCGAAGCCCGGCGGCAGCCCCTGGAAGTAGTCGCCGAACGGCGGCGACCAGATCCGGACCCGGTCGCCGAACCCGAGCCGCTCGGCGACGAGCTGGTGGACCTCCTTGTACGCGCCGAAGCGGCACGGCCCGTCGGACCCGGGCATGAGGAAGGCGAACTTCTCCTCGGGCCGGGCCTTCTCGAGCCGCTCGAGGAGGCACCCGAGCGTCAGCGTCATCGGGAGGCACTCCTTGCCCGACGTGTGCCGCCGCCCGAGGCGCAGGGCCTCGGGGCCGGGCTCGGGGAGCACCTCCGCGCGGAGCCCCTTCCCCTGGAGCGCGGCCTGGAGGAGGTACGAGGCGTCGCTCATGTCGGGGAGGAGGACGGTCTCCCCGGCGTCCTTGATGTCCTGGATCGTCGTGCTGCGGACGGTGAGCCGGTCGGCCGACCGCGCCGCCCGGTTCGTCCCGGCG
>JAHWYA010000454.1 GCA_020028115.1 Anaeromyxobacter sp. | reverse complement strand
CTCGGGATCCTCCACCGCGGCGCCATCGCGGCGGCGACCACCGTGAACGTCTCGGACGCGGGCTGCGCGCTCCGCGTGCGCGGGATCGTCCCGCGCGTCGACGACGAGGTCCGGCTCGAGGTGAGGGACGGCGCGCTACGCGCGAGCGCGCGCGCCGTCGTCCGCTGGGTGGGGGACTGCCGCGGGCCGGAGCGCACGGTCGGGCTGCAGGTGTTCGGAGAGTGGCCGGGCGCGAGCGGCTGGCAGGGGTTCGTGGCGAGCGTCGTCGAGGCCGGCGAGCGGCGGCCCGAGGCGACCGGATGAGCCACGTGCTCGTGTACGTGGCGGTCGGCGGCCTCGCGGGCGTCCTCGCGGGGCTGCTCGGCGTGGGCGGCGGGGTCGTGATCGTCCCGATGCTCGCGCTGGTGTTCAGCGCGCAGCACATGCCGCCGGCGTTCGTCCTCCACCTCGCGGTGGGGACCTCGCTCGCCAGCATCGTCTTCACCTCGGTCTCGAGCGTGCGCGCCCACCACGGCCGGGGCGCCGTCGACTGGCAGGTGGTCCGCCGCGTGACGCCCGGCATCGTCGTCGGCACGCTCGCGGGGTCGTCCCTCGCGGCGCGGCTCTCCGGCCGGCTCCTCGAGGGGCTCTTCGTCGCGTTCCTCTTCTTCGTCGCGGTCCAGTTGATCCTCGACGTGAAGCCGAGGCCGTCGCGCCAGCTCCCCGGCGCCGGGGGGATGTTCGGCGCAGGGAGCGTCATCGGCGCCGTCTCGAGCCTCGTCGGGATCGGCGGCGGGAGCATGTCGGTCCCGTTCCTCGTCTGGTGCAACGTCTCCGTCCGGAACGCGATCGGCACGTCCGCGGCGATCGGCTTCCCCGTCGCGCTCGCCGGCGCCGTCGGCTACGCGGCGAACGGCCTCGGCGTCGAGGCCCTGCCGCCCCACAGCGTCGGCTTCGTGTACCTCCCCGCCCTGCTCGGCGTCGCGCTGGTGAGCGTGCTCACCGCTCCGTTCGGCGCCCGGCTCGCGCACGCCCTCCCCGTCGCGCACCTCAAGAAGGCCTTCGCCCTCCTCCTCGCGGTCGTCGGGACGCGGATGCTCGGCGGCATGATCGGATGACCGCGCGCGTCTCACCCGCAGCCCGCCACCTCATCCCCGGAGCACCGACATGCGCAACATGACCATCGCCACCCGGCTCGTGCTCGTCTTCTCCCTCCTGCTCGCGGCGCTCCTCGCGCTCGGCGGGCTCGGGCTCTACCGGATGCACCGGATGGAGCAGACGGTCGAGGGCGACGTGCGCCAAGCGTTCGAGCTCACGCGCATGGCGAACGCCCTGATGGACATCCAGTGGGAGAGCACGCGCGTGAGCGTCACGAAGCTCATGTTCCTGTTCATGCGCCGTGACGACCAGGTCGAGGCCCACGACGCTGCTCGTGGACGAGATGGTCCCGCGGCAGATGGACTACCAGCGGGCGTGGGCCGAGATGGTGGCGTATCAGCGCGACCACATCGACGACGCGCTCGACAGCTCGCGCGCGGAGTACATGAAGGCGCGCGCGCAGATGGCCACGATCGTCGCCCTCACGGTCGCCGTCGCCTTCGTGCTGTCGCTCCTGGTCGTCCGGAGCATCACGCGTCCCGTGCTGGGCGTCGTCGACACGGCGCGCCGTATCGCGCGCGGAGACCTGCGCGAGTCCGTCGCGGTCGCCGGGCGCGACGAGGTCGCCGAGCTCCAGGCGGCGATGCAGGCGATGGCCGAGCAGCTCGCGCAGGTCATCGGACAGGTGCGCTCGGGCGCCGACGCCCTCAGCACCGCGTCGGGCCAGGTCGCCTCGACCGCCCAGGCCCTCTCGGCCGGGACCGGGGAACAGGCCGCGTCCGTCGAGGAGACGACGTCGTCGCTCGAGCAGATGAGCGGCTCGATCCGCCAGAACGCCGACAACGGGCGCCAGACCGAGCAGATGGCGCTGCGGGGCGCGCAGGATGCCGAGGAGAGCGGCAAGGCTGTCGCCGAGACCGTCCGAGCGATGCGCTCCATCGTCCAGCAGATCGCGATCATCGAGGAGATGGCGTACCAGACGAACCTCCTCGCCCTGAACGCGGCCATCGAGGCGGCCCGCGCCGGCGAGCAAGGAAAGGGCTTCGCGGTCGTGGCCTCCGAGGTCCGCAAGCTCGCCGAGCGGGCGCAGAAGGCCGCGAAGGAGATCGGGTCGCTCGCCGGCACCTCGATGAGCATCGCCGAGCGATCGGGCGACCTGCTCGCCTCGCTCGTGCCGGGCATCCGGAAGACGGCGGAGCTCGTGCAGGAGGTCGCGGCCGCGTCGCACGAGCAGGGCGCGGGCGTCACCCAGATCAACAAGGCGATGGGACAGGTGGAGCAGATCACGCAGCGGAACGCGTCGTCCGCCGAGGAGCTCGCGTCTACCGCGCAGGAGCTGGCGGGCCAGGCGGAGTCCCTGCAGGGCGTGATCGGGTTCTTCCGGATCAGGGAGGCGCGGGACGCGTGGCTCCCCCCGCGCGCCCCGGGGGGCGCCGCGAACGCCCGCTCCGCCACGAGCCCTCCCGCGCCCGCTCCGCGCGCCGCGTCGCCACGCGCCACGAACGGCGCGACCGTCGAGGGCTATCGCCGGTTCTGACCGCGCGGCGCGCCGCCGGCGCGCCGTCATACAGGACACGGACGACACGGGCCGCGCCCTCTCCGGACGCGGCCCGCGAGCTCCTCGGGACTGCTCGGACGCGCTAGGCGCCCGCGGCGACCGGGGGCGTCCCGCGCCCGCTGCCATGCCCCTCGCCCTCGGGCTCGTCGCCGGACCGGTTCACGCGATCGCGGAGCTCCTTCCCCGTCCGGAAGAGGATCCCGCGCTTCGGCTTCACCGGGATGACCTCGCCCGTCTTGGGATTGCGCCCCTGGTACCCGTCGTAGTGCTTCACGTGAAAGGCGCCGAGCCCGCGGATCTCGATGTTCTCGCCCTTGCACAGGGCGTCCTTCATCGAGTCGAAGATCGTCTCGATCGTGGCCTCGGCCTGCTTCTGGGTCACGCCGCGCTTCACGACGAGAATGTTGATGAGGTCCGACTTGAGCATCTGGACTCCGGCAGGCACCGCGGCCCCCTCGACAGCTGACCGCTCGGAATGGAAAAAGCCTAGCCGAAGGATCCGAATTCAGCAAGGGATCCGCCATGATGCGGCAATGACCCGCGCCCAGCGTGGAGAATCACGCAGTCCGGGCGGGCTGCGGACCGTCCGGAGCGCCCCCTGGGGAGGCGGTCGCCCGCCCCGCCGGCCCTCCCGCCCGCTCGCGATCGCAGAGCATTCGCAGGGTTACGGCCGCGAGCCGCTCCGACGCGCCGTCCTCGACCTCGCGGACCACGGCGGCGACGACGCCGGCCGCCGGCGAGACCTGCGGCTCCTTGCCCGCGACGGCTCGCCGGACGTCCAGCAGCGTGATCTTCTCGAGCGGCCGCGCCGGGACGAGCCCGCCCCCGCCGAGCGAGACGACGAGCCCCGCCGACCTCATCGCGAGGACGACCTCGCCCACGTCGTCCGCCGCGCACCCGAGCTCCCCCGCGACCTCGCCCGCGTCCGGCGCCCTGGCGCCCGCGTCGAACGCCCGGGCGATCGCGAGCGCCGCCCGGCCGGCGACGATCTCGCGGCCGAGCTTCGTGCTCGCGTGGACGCCCTTCAGGAGCGAGGACGCGTACTGGAACACGTAGGCGAGCCGCGCGCCGAAGAGGAGGATCGACCAGGAGAGGTAGAGCCACAGGAGGAAGATCGGGATCGCGGCGACGGAGCCGTAGATGGCGGAGTACTTCACCGACCGCGCGACGAACGTCGCGTACGCCCACTTCGCGACCTCCCAGGCGATCCCGGCGATGAGCCCACCCGCCGCGGCGTTCCTCGGCCGCACCTTCGTGTTCGGGACGACGAGGTAGGCGACGGAGAAGAAGGCGCAGGTGAGGAGCGCGCCCGCGGCGGTCCCGAGGAAGCCGAGGTGCGAGCTCGCGAGAGCGCTCCGCGCGGAGTGGCCGAGCATCACCGACCCCGCGAGGAGCAGCGGCCCGAGCGTGATGACGACCCAGTAGATCGTGGCCTGCTGCGCGAGCGAGCGCCGCCGGCGGACCCCCCAGATGTCGTTGAACGCCCGGTCGACGTTCTGGAACAGGCTCACCGACGACCAGACGAGGAGCGCGGCGCCGACGAGCCCGGCCGAGGTGACGTGCGTGTTCTGGATGAACCGATCGAGGTACGGCTCGATCGTCGCGCGCGCGCCGACGGCGAGGTTCTCGAACAGGAACTCGTGGAGCCGGGTCGAGATCCGCTCCATGCCGGTGAAGGCCTGGACGACGGAGAAGGCGACGACGAGGCCCGGGACGAGGGCGAAGAGCGAGATGTACGTGAGCGCCATCGCCCGGAGCTGGACCACCTCGCCCCCGAGCATCCGGAGCGCGATCTGCACCGCGTCCGGGGCGGTCCGGATCATCC
>JAHWYA010000053.1 GCA_020028115.1 Anaeromyxobacter sp. | reverse complement strand
CGGGCCGCGCGCGCGAGCGCAGCGGCCGCGACGAGCGGCAGGAGGAGCCGGGAGGAGCGGAGACGCGGCATGAATTCGTCGCGTCTCCTTCGGACGCGCGAACCGTCGGCCGTGAACCATTCACGGCCTCCGCTCGGAGGGAGGTCTCCTGGCTCCCGGGGTGAGGGACCGTTCGGGCTCCCTCGGCGCCTGCGGCCTTCCCCTCGCGACCGCGAGAGTGGCAACGACGTTGCAGGTGTCTCCCCGGCTACAGTGGCGGGACCGCGCCGGACTTCGACCGGCTTCCCTGTTCCTCCGAGCGGGTGTTTCGACGCCGAGGTACGATTTTCCCGCGCGCATTGTCAAGCGACCCTTGCGTCGCGGAACCCAGTTGTGGTTCGGATGGCGCCCTCGTGAGCGCGCGCTACCGCATCGGGACGACGTCGTTCGTCCACCCCGCCGGGTGGCTCGAGAACGCGCGGCGCCTCGCCGGCCGCGTGCAGGACGTCGAGATCCTGCTCTTCGAGGCGCCCGCGGGCTCGAACGCGCCGTCGCCGGACGAGATCGCCGCGCTCGCCAGGCTCGGCGAGGACGCCGGGCTCACCTGGTCCGTGCACGCGCCCCTCGGGATCGCGCTCGCGAGCGAGGACCCCGGCCGCCGCCGGGCCGCGATCGACGCGGTCTCGCGGGCCGTCGAGCTCACGGCGCCCCTCTCGCCGCACGCGGTCGTCGTCCACCTCGCGCCGGGGGAGCGGGAGGGGGATCCGCTCCCGTCGGACCCGGCCGCGTTCAGGCGCCGCGCCGCGGAGTCGCTCCGCGAGGTGCTCGCGACCGGCCTCCCTCCCGCGGCGCTCTGCCTCGAGACGCTCGAGTACGACTTCGCGCTCGCCGAGCCGGTCGTCGAGGAGCTCGGGCTGTCGGTCGCCCTCGACGTCGGCCACCTCGCGCGCGACGGAGTCCCGTTCGACGCGGTGCTCGCGCGCAACCTCGGCCGGAGTCGCGTCGTGCAGTGGCACGGGACCGATTCGTCCGGGCGCGACCACCGGTCGCTGCGCCACTACCCGCGCGCGGACGCGCTCCGCCTGGTCCGGGCCCTGCGCGCGGCCGGCTGGGCAGGGGTGCTCACGCTCGAGGTCTTCCGGGAGACGGACCTCGACGAGTCGCTCGCGATCCTGGCGGAGCTCGAGCGGGAGGCGGCGGCGTGACCGGGCGGCGGATCGTGCTCGTCGGCGGCGGCGCGCGCTCGGGCAAGAGCGCCTTCGCGCTCCTGCGCGCGCGCGAGCTGGGCGCCCGGCGGCTCTTCGTGGCGACGGCGAGGCGCTACGACGCCGACATGTCCGCGCGGATCGACCGCCACCGGGCGGAGCGTGCGGGGGAGTTCGACACCGTCGAGGAGGCGCTCGCGCTCCCCGAGGCGCTCCTCGGCGCGACGGGCCACGACGTCGCGGTGGTCGACTGCCTCACGCTGTGGCTCTCGAACTACCTCATCGACGGCGTGGACGCGGACGCCGTCGAGCGCCGCGTCGGCGACCTCGCAGCGGCGCTCGCGCGCGCCCCGTGTCACGTCGTGCTCGTCACGAACGAGGTCGGCATGGGCCTCCACCCGGAGACGCCGCTCGGCCGCACCTTCCGCGACCTCGCCGGCCGCGCCCACCAGAAGCTCGCCGCCGTCGCGGACGAGGTGCACCTCGCGGTGATGGGGCTCGTCGTACGCCTGAAGCCCCAGCCGGTGGAGGTCCGTTCCCCAGGAGACACTCCATGACGCTGCTCGCAGACACCCTCGCCCGCATCACCTCCCCCGACCCCGCCATCGCGCGCGAGACGCAGGCGCTGCTCGATGGGAAGACGAAGCCGCGCGGCAGCCTGGGGCGGCTCGAGGAGCTCGCCTGCCGGATCGCCGCGGCGCGCGGCGTGCCGGTGCCGGAGCTGCCGGTGAAGGCGGTCGTGGTGATGGCCGGCGATCACGGGGTCGCCGCCGAGGGCGTCTCCGCGTTCCCGCAGGAGGTCACCTGGCAGATGGTCGCCAACTTCGTGCGGGGAGGCGCCGGGATCAACGTTCTCGCGCGCCACGCCGGCGCCGAGGTGATCGTCGCGGACATGGGCGTGAAGCAGGCGGTGGACCTCCCCGGAGTCCGCCAGGTGCGCGTGGGCGCGGGGACGGGCAACATCGCGCGCGAGGCGGCGATGACGAGGGACCAGGCCGCCGCCGCCCTGGAGGCGGGCATCGCGATCGCGCAGGAGCTGGCGCAGCGCGGCGTGACGCTCGTCGCCACGGGCGAGATGGGGATCGCGAACACGACCCCCGCCGCGGTGCTCGCCGCCCACTTCACGGGGGCGAGCCCCGAGGAGATCACCGGACGCGGCACCGGCGTCGACGACGCGGGCCTCGCGCGCAAGGTGGACGCGGTCCGCCGCGCGCTCGCGCTCCATTCGCGCGCCGCCGCGGATCCCCTCGACGCGCTCGCGCGGATGGGCGGCTTCGAGATCGCGGGGCTCGCGGGCCTCGTGCTCGGAGCGGCCGCCTGCCGGGTGCCGGTGCTCGTGGACGGCTTCATCTCCGGCGCGGCCGCGCTCGCGGCCGTCCGCCTCGCGCCGGCCGCTCGAGGGTACCTCGTCGCGGCGCACCGCTCCGTCGAGCCGGGCCACCGGCGCGTGCTCGCGGCGCTCGACGCCCGGCCGCTGCTCGAGCTCGAGCTGCGGCTCGGCGAGGGGACCGGGGCGGCCCTGGCGATGCACCTCGTGGACGCGGCCGTCCGGATCCTGCGCGAGATGGCCACGTTCGCCGACGCCGGCGTGAGCGACTCCGGGCGCTGAGATGGAGGCGGATCGCGAGGGGGCCCGAGCCCGGGGGGCCGGCGCGATGAGGCCGCTCGCCGACGCGCGGCTCGCGTTCCGGTTCCTCACGCGCTTCCCGGTCGGGGAGGGCACGCCGGAGACCGGCGATCTCGGGCGCTCCTGCGCCTGGTTTCCGCTCGCCGGCGCGGTGATGGGGCTCGTCGTCGCCGCCGCGGCGCACGCCGCCGGAGGGCGCCTGCCGGCGCCGATCGCCGGCGTCCTCGCGGCGGCGGCGCTGGCCTGGCTCTCCGGGGGGCTGCACCTCGACGGCCTGGCCGACCTGTTCGACGGCCTGAGCGGCGGGCACGGGGATCGCGAACGGACGCTCGCGATCATGCGCGACGGCCGGATCGGCGCGCACGGCGCGGCCGCGCTGATCCTCGTGCTGCTCGCGAAGGCGGCGGCCCTCGCCGAGCTCGTCGGGCGCGGCGAGCCCTGGGCGATCGTCGCGGCGCCGGCCGTCGCGCGGTTCGCGGCCGTGCCGCTCGTCGTCTGGTTCCCGTACGCCCGCCCCGAGGGGCTCGGAACGGCGTTCCACGGGACCGCAGGGGGGCGGGAGGTCGCGGTCGCCGCGGTGCTCGCCGCCGCCTGCGTCGTGCCGGGCGCCCCCGCGTCGGTCTGGTCGACCGCGGGCGCGCTCGCCGCCGCGGGAGGGCTCGCGCTCGTCGTCCGGCGGCGCCTCGGGGGGCTCACGGGCGACGTGTACGGCGCGGCGATCGAGCTCGCCGAGCTGGTGTTCCTCCTCGTGGCCGCCGCGAGGTAGCAGGGCGGGTACGCGTCGCGTGTGAGCGTGGCCAGGGCGGGTGGCCCCGCCCCGGCCCAGCGTCGCTCACCTCTGCGGCGGCGCCGCGGTCTTCTCGGCCCCTCCCGCGGCGAGGTTCCCCTTCACCTTCTGGAACCAGGACGGGCCGAGCCCCTTCACCTGCAGGACGTCGTCGGGCCGCCGGAACGGGGCCTTCTGCCGGTGCGCCACGATCGCCTGCGCCTTCTTCTGGCCGACGCCGGGGAGCCGCATGAGCTCGCTGACCGTGGCGCGGTTGAGATCGATCCGCTCTCCCGGGGAGAGCGCCTTCTTCGCGGCGAACGCCGGGCTCGCGGCGAGGAGGGCGGCGAGCACCGCGAGCCGGAGGAGGGGCGCGATCACGGCCGCACCTCGATCGTCTCGATGCCGTTCCGGCGCGTCCCGGGCGCGAGCGAGACCCGGTCGTCCTCGCGGATCTGGAGCCTGTTCGTGCCGACCGGGAACGCGTCGAGGTAGAGGTTGATGCTGCCGTCGCGGTTCGGCCAGCCGACGCCGATCTTGATCCAGCGCGTGTGCTTCTTCGTCTCGTCGTCCTTGTCAGGGCGCTCGAGGATCGCGAGCACCGCGAGCCGCTTCGGGCCTCCGTTCGTCTCGGTCATCGCTTCGTCTCCGTTCGTGGTGGCGCGCGGTGCGCGCGCCGGTCGGGCGGAGAGCAGCAGGCGTGCCCGCGCAACCGGGCGGGACGACAGGGGCGAGGAGCGGAACGTGGGTTCAGGTACGGCCGCGGGGCCGCGGATCGGCCGCGCCGGCCGGTGGGCCGCCGTCTGGTCCAGGGTGCGCCGTCCCGAGCGCGATGCCCGGGACCTTCACGCCTAGTTCACCGGGCCGGACGGCGGCGGGAAGTGCGGCGCGTCGCCGAGGTCGATCGGACCGAAGCGCGCCTCGTACTTCGCGAGGTTGTCCTGGATCGCGTGCAGGAGCCGCTTCATGTGCTTCGGCGTCGTGATCGCCCGCGCGCGGACGGTCGCCTTCGGCGCCTGCGGCTGCACGTACACGAGGTCGAGCGTGAACTCGGTCTCGGTGTGGTTCACGAGGGCGGAGTTGACGAACACGCCGTTCGCGGTGACGGGGTCGATCTCGAGCTGGATCTGGACGGGCGGCGGGGGCGCGGGCTTGTCGGCCATGCGGGGTCGTTTAGCAGGTCTGCCCCCGGCGGGCCACGACGGGGCGCCCTTCGCCGGAAGGTTGAAACCGCGCTCGCGCGGGGGTAACCGTGGACTGGCTTGGGCCGCGACGCGATCGAGCATGGGGGCGAGTTCGAGCTGGCGGGAGGGCCGGACGCCGTCCTGCTCCTCCACGGCCTGACCGGCTCCACGTTCGAGGTCTCCCCGGTGGCGCGGCGCCTCCGCGCCGCCGGCCACCGCTGCCTCGCGCCCGTGATGGCGGGGCACGAGGGCTCGCCGGAGGGGCTCGCGGGCGTCCCCTGGGTCGAGTGGGTCGGCAAGGCGCGGCGCGATCTCGCGCGGCTCGAGGGAGCGCGCCGGACGTTCGTCGTCGGCTGCTCCATGGGGGCGCTCGTCGCCTGCGCCCTCGCGCACGACCAGCCGGCGCGGGTCGACGGCCTCGTACTGCTCGCCCCGGCGCTCGAGCTCGCCGCGAGCGGGAAGCTCGGCGCGCTCCTCGCGCGGCTGCCGTACGTCCGCGACGTCGTCCTCCCGAAGCGCGCCGGCTCGGACGTGGCCGACCGGGAGATGCGCCGGCGGAACCCGTGCATGAAGGGCGTCCCGCTCGGCGCGGTCGGGGAGCTCGTCCGTCTCCAGGCCCACGTCGACCGCCAGCTCCCCGGGATCGCCGCCCCGGCGATCGTCCTCCACGGCGCGGGGGACCACACGGTCACGCTCGCGGGCGCGCGGCGGCTCGCGCGGCGGATCGGCAGCGGGCCCGCGGAGCTCGTGATCCTGCGCCGGAGCTGGCACCTCGTCGGCATCGACGTCGAGCGCGACCGCTGCGCCGACGAGGCGGCGCGCTTCCTCGACTCGCTCCCGCTCCCGGGGCGCCGCCGCGCGGCGCGCCCGGCCCGCTCCCGGACGAGGTGACCCATGGCCGCGACGCACGTCCTCGCCATCGACCAGGGCACGACCGGCACGACGGTCCTCATCCTCGACAAGCGGCTCCAGGTGCGCGCGAAGGTGAACCAGGAGTTCCGGCAGATCTTCCCGCGGCCGGGCTGGGTCGAGCACGACCTCGAGGACGTCTGGGGCTCGACCATCTCGACCGTGCAGCGCGCGCTGCGCGAGGCGGGGCTCCGCGGCGGCGACGTCGCGGCGATCGGGATCACGAACCAGCGTGAGACGGCGGGGCTCTGGGACCGGCGCTCGAGCCGCCCGCTCCACCACGCGATCGTCTGGCAGGACCGGCGGACCACCGACGTCTGCGCGCGGATGAAGGCGGAGGGGCTCGAGCCGCGGGTCCGGGAGAAGACCGGGCTCGTCCTCGACCCGTACTTCTCCGCGACGAAGGTGCGCTGGCTCCTCGACCACGTGAAGGGCGCGCGCGAGAAGGCGGAGGCGGGCGAGGCCGCGTTCGGGACCATCGACACGTTCCTCGTCTGGCGGCTCACCGGCGGCGCGGCGCACGTGACGGACGTGTCGAACGCGAGCCGGACGCTGCTCATGGACCTGCGGACGCGCGAGTGGGACCGCGAGCTCCTCGATCTGTTCGGGGTCCCGCGCAGCGTGCTCCCGGAGATCCGCCCGTCCTCGGCGGTGTACGGCACGACGCGCGGCGTGAAGGCGCTGCCGGACGGCATCCCGGTCGCGGGCATCGCGGGCGACCAGCAGGCGGCGCTGTTCGGGCAGGCCTGCTTCGCGCCGGGCGAGGCGAAGTGCACCTACGGCACGGGCGCCTTCCTCCTCCAGAACACCGGCCCCGAGCCGGTCTTCTCGTCGCGCGGCCTGCTCACCACCGTCGCGTGGTCCGTCGGCGGCGAGGTCGCCTACGCGCTCGAGGGCTCCTCGTTCATCGCGGGCGCCGCCGTGCAGTGGCTCCGCGACGGGCTCGGCCTCATCAAGAAGTCGGCGGACGTCGAGGTGCTCGCGAAGCAGGTGAAGGACTCGGCGGGGGTGACTTTCGTGCCGGCGCTCGCGGGCCTCGGCGCGCCGCACTGGCGCCCCGACGCGCGCGGCGTGATCCGCGGGATCGACCGCGGCACGACCGCGGCCCACGTCGCGCGCGCGACGCTCGAGGGGATCGCCTTCCTCATCAACGACCTCGCCGAGGCGATGCGGGCGGAGGCGCACAGGCCGATCCCGGTGTTCAAGGTGGACGGCGGCGCGTCCCAGAACGACCTGCTCATGCAGTTCCAGGCGGACCTGCTCGGCGTGCCGGTGGAGCGGCCGCGCCTCATCGAGACGACGGCGTTCGGCGCCGCGTTCCTCGCCGGCCTCGCGACGGGCGTCTGGAAGGACCGCGAGGAGATCCGGCGGAGCTGGAAGGTCGGGAAGCGGTTCGAGCCGAGGATGGGGCCGGCGGAGCGCGAGGCCCACGTCGCGAGGTGGCGGCGGGCGCTCGAGGCGGCGTAGGAGACTCTCCGGTCGTCTTCGCTCGCCACGCCAACCCGGACCGTCGGTTTCACGCGGAGTTGCGGGCGCCTCGCGAACCCCCGTACCATCGGCGGAGGCCATCGGGCGCAGTCCCTGCGCGGGCCTGGCGCGTCCCTTGGCCTGGGCACAATGTCGCACTTCCAGCCGTGCTAGGCGTACCTGTCACCCAAGGTACGTATGGCTTCCGGCATCTTCAACGCAGCGTCGGTCTCCGCGCTCCTGAGCGCCACGATGAGCCTCATCGGCGGCGTCGGGGCGTGGGTGCTCGGCCGCGCGCCGGACTGGGAGGACGTGAAGCCGCTCGCGCGCGTCGGCTTCACCGCCGCGCTCGCCGCAGCCTGCAACTTCACCGCGACGCTGGACCTCGCGCACGCCGTCTTCGCGTGGACCGGGCGCGTGCAGATCCTCGCGATCGCGCTGCACGTCGCCGCCTGGTACGAGTACATCCTGCAGTGGGGAACGCCGCTGCCGCGACGCTGGAGGAGAGCGATCTTCGGGCCCGTCCTCGGCGCCGGCGTGCTCGCGCTCGTCCCGGGCCTCGTGTTCAGTGACGCGGTCACGGAGCGGCCGGTCGCCTGGCTCGGCGCCGTCTACCACGACCCGGTGCTCGCGGCGCCCGGCTTCGTGGTCATCGGCGTCCTCGCCGTGTTCGGCGCCGGCGGCATCGCGCGGCTCGCCATGCTGCGCGGGCGCGGAGTCCCGTTCCGGCGCACCTTCGTCGCGGTGACCTCCGTGATCCTGGTGACGGGGCTCCACGACGCCGTCGTGATCGGCGGCCTCGCCGCTCCCACGCCGTACCTCCTCGACTTCGGGCTCCTGGGCCCCGCCGTCGTGATCGCGGTGCTGACGCTCCGCCGCGTCGTGCTGACGGCGACGGACCTCCGGCGGCTCCGCACCGGCCTCGAGGTCGCGGTCGTCGAGCGCACCCACGCCCTCGAGCGCAGCCAGGCGGCCCTCGCCGCCTCGGAGCGGCTCGCCGCGCTCGGCCAGTTCGCGTCCGGCTTCGCGCAGGAGGTCGGGCACCCGGTGAAGGTCGTGGCCGCGAACCTGGAGGCGCTCGGGCACGAGCTGCGCGACGATCCGCGCGACCGGATCTGGGCGCGGCTCGCGGACGCGCGCGCCGCGCTCGCGCGGATCGGGGTCCTCGCGCGGCAGCTGCTCGTCGCCGGGAGGGCCGCGCGGGCGCCGGCGCGGCCAGCCATCGACGTCC
>JAHWYA010000453.1 GCA_020028115.1 Anaeromyxobacter sp. | reverse complement strand
GGAGCCGTCGCTCGGCACGCCTAGACGCGCATCAGGTGCCGCACCGCCGCGTACGCGAGACTGAACCCCGCGCCCGTCAGGAAGCCCGCGACGGCGGCGCCGCGGCCGGCGCGCAGCACTCGTGCCTCGACGAAGCCGAGGACGAGCCCCGCGACGACCGCGCTCCCCGCGATCGCTGCGTACCGTCCCCCGGCGTCCACGACGAGGAGCCCGGGGCGAACGAAGGAACTGACCACTCCGGCCACGCCCCCGGCCAGCGCGAAGACGAGCACCCGCCGCATCCGCCCGTGCGTCGCCGCGTCCCCGAGCTGGAACGCCCCTTCGACAACGAGCTCGCCAACGATCTGCAGGAGCAGGTCACCGAGGAATCCGAGGAGGAGCTCGACCAGGAGCACGCGCCGATTGTACCGGGGCCACTGGGCGGCGCGGGTACCCCGAAGCCACGGGCAGTCTTCGTAGCGGCCGCGCCCCCGAAACCCACGCGCGGCGAGGCGGCGCGTCACGAGACCGAGCGTAGTCGCGACGGCCGCGGGACGCAGCGGCGCCGGCGACGTGGCGTTTTGACACACAGTTCGTGCGGGGCGCGCAGGCCTATTCTGCGGATTGCCATGCCCTCCGCGCGCCGCCTCACCCTGTCCCTGTTCACGTCGACCGCGATCCTCGCCGGTTCGGGCTGTGGTCTCGGGCGCCCCGTCTTCGGAGACGACACCCCGGCGTGCATCCGCTGCCACACACAACCGCCCGCGACCGGCGCGCACGCCGCGCACGTCTCGGGTGGCTCGATCCGCTCCGGCCTCGGGTGCGACGCGTGCCATCCGGCCGCCGTCCCCGGCGCCCACCCGGACGGTCGCGTCGACTTCACCTGGAGCTCGCTCGCCGGCGCCGGCACCCGCTTCGCCGCCGGACGATGCACCGCGAGCTACTGCCACGGCGCGACGCTCGAGGGAGGGTCGAATCCCGCGCCGTCCTGGGCCGGAGGATCCGGGGAGGCGGTCTGCACGAGCTGCCACGGCCTTCCGCCCGCCACGCACCCCGTGGGCGCCGCGGGCCACTGCGTCGCCTGCCATTCCGACACGCTCCTGCCAGACGGCTCGGTCGACGTCACGGGCGGCCGCCACGTGAACGGGTCGTCCTACGCGGACGCGCACCCGCGCTGCGATGGGTGCCACGGCGCTCCGCCGGCGACCGGCGCACACCTGCGACACGCCGCGCGCGCGCCAGACCTCGCCGGCTACGGCGACCTCACGCTCCTCGAGGACTTGGATCCGTGCGGCCTCGCTACGGACTACTCGTTCGGCTGCGGGCACTGCCATCCGCTCGACCCGGCGCGGCACCTCGACGGCGACGTGCAGGTGGACCTCGTCAGCTCGTCGGCGGCTGGCATCAAGGGAACGAACGACCCCGCGGCCCGGTTCGACCCCGCGACGAAGAGGTGCAGCGGCGTCTACTGCCACAGCTCGGGCCAGCCCGCCTCCGTGCGCGGCTACGCCGAGACCCCGCCGTGGGACGCGGATATGGCCGCGACGACGCTGGGATGCGCCGGTTGCCACGGGAACCCGCCGAAGTATGCGAACGGCGGAATGGGAACCGACACCGCGAACTCCCACGTCCCGATCGGATTCGACGGGCACTTCGGGACGGTCCTCCCGCATGGCAACCACCACGGGAAGGCACTCCCGCCGCTGGGACAGAACATGGCGCAGGGAGGCGCCGCCTTCACTTGCCAGGTCTGCCACTACCAGTCGGTGGATCCGGCGAGCACGGGCCCGTCCGGTTTCTACTGGCTGGACGTCACCGCCGACATGGCCCCGTGGGCGCCCTGCACCACCTGTCACACCGGCGCGGCGGGATCGCCCGGCTTCCGCACCGGCAGGGCGTGGCCGCTCCGGCACGTCAACGGCCGGCCCGACGTGGTCTTCGACCCGCGGCGAACGCTGCCGGCGACGGCGAAGGCGATATACTCCGGCAAGCCGTTCCAGCCGTCGGGCCCGTACTGGCACTACTGGGAGGGCACGCCGGTTCTCAGCGGGGCCGACATGGCCGGCGACGGGCAGGGAACGAGCTGGTTCCACGTCGCGAACGCCGCGTACGATCCCGCGACGAAGGCGTGCACGAGCGTCGCGTGTCACTTCAGGCAGCCGACCTGGCACTGGGGCGAGACCGTGGGCGACTCCAAGTGCGGGAACGGGTGTCACTACCAATGAGCGGGACGTCGTTCAGGTCCTCGGCGCGGCCGCCGGCACGAGCTGGCGGAACAGGCTCGACTCGCGCTTGAAGAAGCCCTCCGTGTGGAAGGACTGGGAGAGGCCGAGCACCTCGAGGTCGAGGTGGTGGCAGAGCTCGTGGAGGAGCGTGCGGAGGAACGTCCGGAATGCGACGACCCGAGCATGGCGCGCCGTGCGCATCCACACCCGGATGACCGCGGCGTCCGGGTCCTTCGTGTAGAGGCCGTGCAGCTCGCCGAAGTTCGCCCTCGGCCGCACGGCGAGGACCTGCACGACCGGCGCGGTCGCGCCGAGCGCGAGCGAGATCCGGCCCACGATCTCCGCGGACGCGACGGCCACCGCGCGCTCGTCGTCGCGGGCGAGCGCCGCCCCGAGCGCCTCGACGACGGGCATGAGGCTCCGCGCGCCGGGCAGCGGGATGGCGGGGACCCGGTCGCTCCTCCGGTACACGGCCTGATCGTGGCGCGAGAGCCGGTCGTAGTAGGCGAAGGGCACGGGCCTGATCGTAGTGGCGGCGGCGGGCGGCGCGGGATCGGAGTTTGCCGGCACCTCCCGAGCCGCGACTTGAAACGGCGCATGTTGCAACATGCGCCGTTTCAAGTTCAGCGCCGCTCGACGAGCGGTCGTCACCGGTGCGGCGTCGCCGCGTCAGAGGCACCGTCCGGAAGCCAAAACCCACCCTGAAAACCCGTTTCCCCGCGCCTGCTTGCCGTCGCTTCCCGCCGTCAGAGCGGCCTGCTAGATCGGTCCTCCCGATGGCCGACTTCGTCCACCTGCACCTGCACACGCTCCACTCGCTCCTCGACGGGGCGATCCGCATCAAGGACCTGCTCAAGACGGT
>JAHWYA010000052.1 GCA_020028115.1 Anaeromyxobacter sp. | reverse complement strand
CCGTAGGCGGCGAGTGCCGCGGGCCGGGAGGCGTGCCGCGCGTGCGCCCCGCTCTGCGGCGGCGCCCCGTGGCACGCGTCGCAGCGCACCTGCGCACCGACCTCGCCGTTCACGTGCCGGCCGCCCGCGACGTCGATCGCGCCGTCCGGCCCGACCGACGTCGGGTGGCACGCGTCGCAGCGGCCAGCGGCGCCGGCCGGGTGCGTCCCCGGCGGAAGGCCGTGGCACGCCCCGCAGCTCGCCTCCGCCGCCCCTCCGCTCCAGGACGGCGCGGGATTGAAGCCGCCGTCGAGCGTGGCGCCGTGGCAGTAGCTCGCGGTGCATCGTCCATCGGCGAAGCGTGTGGTGGAACCGGCGAGCACGCTCCAGCCGAAGTCGGTCCCGGCGCCGGCGTGGCCGGGGTTGGACGCGTCCACTAGCGGGTGGCAATCGACGCAGGCGAGCGGGCCGCGCAACGGCCCGCCCGACAGGTGCGCGCGGTGGGCGCCGGTCTCGGGCGGCAGCCCGTGGCAGCGCGTGCACGCGCCGATCTCGCCGACGGCGGACCGGGCCTCGCCGCAGCCGGAGAGCACGGCGAGGAGCGCCAGCGTGGCGACCCCGCCTGAACGATGTGGAACCATGGGTCCCAGGAACCACATTTCGACACGCGCGTCACCAACTCCGCAGGCATGATCGGCCAGGCCGATCCTGAGGTTGGCCCCTCCGCGCGGGGCGATGTCGCCCCCACTTTGCCTACCGCTTGGACGAGTGCCACGAGAAAACGTCGCTCACGAGCTCCTACGGCTTCATCGTCGAAGACGCGGTCACGGCTTCGGCGCGGCCATCCCGGGCGTGCCGGTCGAGGACGCGGCCGCCGGCGCGCCGTAGAGCGCCGGCGCCGGGCCGGCCGACTTGAGGTAGAGCAGCTTCGTCACAGCGAACCCGAGGGCGATGGTCCCGGAGAGGATGATCCAGCTGTGGTCCGCGCCGAAGATGGTGGGGTAGTGGTTCGCCACCATCGTGAAGACGAGGGGCACGGAGAGGTAGGTGTTGTGCTTCGAGCGGAGCGCCGCCATCGCCGGC
Organism: Anaeromyxobacter sp.; assembly: GCA_020028115.1. Classification (GTDB taxonomy): domain Bacteria; phylum Myxococcota; class Myxococcia; order Myxococcales; family Anaeromyxobacteraceae; genus Anaeromyxobacter. The sequence goes on along the minus strand of JAHWYA010000052.1, from coordinate 7,327 downwards.
ACCGCCGGGTCCGGCGCGGACGCGAGGCCCTTCGCGGCCTGGATGATCCGCTTCTGCGCCGGCCAGATCCTCATCCAGACGTTCATCACCATGATCGTCCCGAAGAGCATGCCCGCGTGGATGAAGAGGGCACGCCCGGTGAAGATCTGCGAGAGGCCGACCAGCAGGAGCACGAGGAGCCCGTAGAGGACGCCCACGCCGAGCCGCTCGTTCTTGCCGAGCGCCTTCCAGACCGCCTCGTACACGAAGAACACGACGCCGATGGCGACGAGCGCGATCGCGACGCCCGCGACGTGGCCGAAGGCCGGCCGCCCCGCCTCGTCCTTGCGGATGAGGTTGTCGACCGACCAGTAGACGAGCCCCGCGATCAGGAACCCCGTCGTCCACGTGTAGACCGCGCCCCACCGGAACCAGTACAGCGCGCGCGGCATCAGCTCGGGGACGACCTTCTTCCTGGACTCGGGGTCGTACACCTTCGCGACCTGCGCGTTCACGAAGTTGAAGAAGTACAGGTGGCCGATCCAGAGGATCCCGGCCACGACGTGCGTCCAGCGGAATGCAGCTTCCAACCAGGCCATGGCTCGCTCCGCGGGCCGGCGTGATCGCAACCGAGGGCCGGCCCGCAGCGCGATCCATAGCGAGGGCAGGGGGGCCCGGCCACACAGGCGGCCCCGGCAATCCCGCGCGGGGCTCCCTCGCGGGGGCGCGACGGCGAATGGAAATCCGTGCCGCGGCGGCCCGCCGGCGATAACGACGGGGCATGCGGTGGGCCTCCACGCTCTCGAGCGGGACGGACGCGGCCGCAGCGTTCGTCGAGGCGGCGGACGCGCTCGAGGCGCAGCTCTCGTCGAGCGCCCCGGACCTCCTGCTCGTCTTCGCGTCACCGCACCACGCGGGCGGCTGCGAGGGGATCTCCGAGCTGGCCGCGCGACGTTTCCCGCGCGCGCTGCTCGTCGGCTGCACCGCGAGCGGCGTCATCGGCGGAGCGCACGAGGCGGAGGCCGGGCCCGCCCTGTCCCTCACGGCGGCGGTGCTTCCCGGCGTCGCGCTGTCGGGCTTCCACGTCGGGCCCGGGGTCCCGGGGTCCGACTGGCGCGCGCGCGTGGGCCTGCCTCCCGAGGCACGGCCGAGCTTCCTGCTCCTCGCGGATCCCTGGACGGGGGACATCGGCGACCTCATCCAGGGGCTCGATCGCGCCTACCCCGGGGCGCCCAAGTTCGGCGGGCTCGCCAGCGGGGGTCGGCGCCCCCTGGAGAACCGGCTCCTCCTCGGGAAGGCCGTACACCGGGGCGGCACCGTCGGGGTCGCCTTCAGCGGCGACCTCTCCGTGGACACGCTCGTCGCGCAGGGCTGCCGCCGGATCGGCAGGCCGATGATGGTGACCCGTTGCGAGGGGACGCTGCTGCAGGAGCTCGACTGGAACCCGCCGCTCCAGGTCCTCGCCGAGCTGTACCGCTCGCTCGACGCGCGCGATCGTGAGCTCGTGCAGCACTCGCTCTTCCTCGGGCTCGAGATGCGGCCGGAGGCGGTGGAGCACGCGCCGGGCGAGCTCCTCGTCCGCAACATCCTGGGAGGGGACGAGCGCTCTGGCGCCATCGCGGTGGGGGCGGAGCTGCGGCCGATGACGGCCGCGCAGTTCGTGTTGCGCGACCCCCACAGCGCCGAGGAAGAGCTGCGGCGCATGCTCGCGAGCCGCCGGGGCGCCGCGAGGCGTCCGGCGGGGGCGCTGCTCTTCTCCTGCGTCGGGCGCGGCGAGGGGCTCTTCGGGACCCCGGACCACGACACGAGCCTCTTCGAGGAGCAGCTCGGGCCGGCTCCCGTGGGCGGCTTCTTCTGCAACGGCGAGATCGGGCCGGTCGCGGGGACGACGTTCCTTCACGGCTACACGAGCGCGTTCGCGATCTTCCGGGACCCGCGCGACGCCGGCGCTGGCCCGGCCGGCGGCGCGCGCCGGTGATCCCGCCCCGAGAAGACGAAGCCCCCGCAACCAGGCTCGTTGCGGGGGCTCGGGAGTGGCGGGGTGTAGGGGACTCGAACCCCTGGCCTCCGGCGTGGAGGTCAGCGACGTTTCGAGGAAGTCCGTGCGCGAGGGGAGAAGCGGGAGGGCTGGTCGTCGTCCGCGGGGGTCGCGAGCTCGCGTTCGACGTCGTTGATGAGGTCGAAGAGGTCACGGGCTTCCCAGGCGCGGTTCCGCTTGGCGAGCGTGATGGGGTGGAGGACGCCCTTCTCCGCCAGGACCGCGATGGCCTCGTTCACCGCCTGCTTCGACCGGCCGAGGAACTTCTGCGCGGTCGCGACCGTGACGATCGGGTGCGCGGGCAGCTCGACGATGAGGGCCTCGGCGCTCGAATGGCGCCGTGGGCGACCTGCACGCTCTCGCCATTTCTCCTGAAGTTCGGCAAGGCGTAGCGCGAGCTCGCTCGCCTTCGCCGCGGCTCGCTCGATCGCGTGGGCGAAGAGGAGGATCCACTCCGCCGTACGGTCCTCGCGGAACGCGGTAAGTCCGGCGACGTAGGCCTTGGCGTCGGCGGCCAGGACCAGACTGACGGGCGGGACGTAGTGCGGAGCGAGGCCGCGGCGGCGGAGGACCACGTGGATCAGGGCGCGCCCGACGCGGCCGTTCCCGTCCGCGAACGGGTGAATGGTCTCGAACTGCGCGTGGGCGATGGCGGCCTGGACGACGGGCGGGTCGTCCGTGCGGTTCATGAACGCGACCAGGTCGCCCATGAGCTGCATCACGTGCTCGGGCGGGGGCGGCACGAAGTCGGCGCGGTCGGGGTTGAACGCGTTGCCCCCGATCCAGTTCTGCCGGTCGCGCAGCTTGCCCGCGATCTGGGGTGTCGTGGTCGCGACCATCAGCAGGCGATGGATCTCGAGCACGTCCTTGAGCCGGAGCGGCTTCGCGCCGGCGCCGAGCTCGACGGCGTGCTCCATGGCGGCGACGTTGCCGAGGATCGACCGCGCAGTGTCGTCACGGGCGCCGGCTTCCTCCGCTTCGGCGCGCGCGAGGCGCCGTTGCGAGAGGACCAGACCCTCGATCCGCGAAGATGCCACGGCCTCGGCGCGGAGCAGCCGACGTGCGAGTACCTCCAGACTGGCCAGGCGCGGCGGGTCGCGGTTCAAGGCGTCGATCGCGCGCTCGGCGACCGAGACGGCGGCCGCGACGTTCGATGGCAGCGGGAGCTCGAGGTCGGCGATCGAGTCCGGGACGAAGGCGCGGTAGCTGAACGCACGGCGCTCGCGGCGGCCGCCGGGGGCGGAGGGGTCTGCGGACCAGGAGCGGGTCTCGTACCGAGCCATGCAATGAACCTTTACCAGCGGGGGCCCGCGGTCAAGGTTTAATGAGAAACCTTGACTAGCGGGAGGTCGTGGTCAAGGTTTCGCCGGCTCGCCGAGGCTCAGCCCCGCACCGCCACGTAGGTCCCTTCGTGCCGCCCGCCGACGCCGGAGGCGCACGTGATCGTGGAGGTCACCGTCACGCGGGCGCTGCGGTGCCGCGCGAGCGTCGCGAGGAAGCGGTTCCACGCGGCGGGCTCGGGGAGGGTCGACGTGGCGACGAACTCGCCGTCGACCGGCGCCTCGAATCGTCAGCCGCGAGCGCCGCTCACCTGGATTTCGCGCGGAGCTCGCGCTCCGCTCTGTACCAGTGCTCCTCGTGCTCGCCGTGAGGCCTGCCGCTCTCCGTCCAGATCTGGTACGCGCGGGCCGCGATCTTTTCGGCAGGAACGCCGCCTGCGGCCGATGCCGGCGCCGGGCTCCTTTCGGCGTGCGTACTCGCCGCCGGTACCTGGGTCCTCCGAGGGGTCGCCATGACGTCTCCGTTCGAGATTGGTTCGCCGTTCGATCCAACGTTCCGCGTACTGCGCTGCGCGCCGAGCGTGCGCAGGTCTGGGTAACCCGCGGCTGCCTCGCCGCTCACCCATCGAGCGCGAGCAAGGTCACCTTGCCGCCGGCCGTGCCAGCGGCGAGCGCCATCTTCCCCCGCGCATACGAGAGCGCGGTGACGGCACCGCTCCCGATCGCGTGCGTCGCCACGACGGCGCCCGTCTCCGGGTTCAACACGCGCACCGACCCGTCACCGCACCCGGCGGCGAGGGCGTACGGCCCGTCTCCGGTGAAGCAGAGCGCGTGGACGCCGCGGGCATCGAGCGTCGCGGACGCGCGGCGCTTCCCGTCCTTCGCGCGGACGACGACGAGCCCGCTGTCGTCCGCCGACGCGAAGAGCTGCCCCTTCCCCGCGACCGCCACCGCGGTCACCGCGCGCCGGTGGACGCGCTCCTCGGGGAGCTGCTCGACCTTCGGCGCGAGGCGGACGATCCGGAAGCCGCCGTCGCCGGTGCCGATCGCGAGCGCACCGCCGTCCTCCGAGGGTGCGAGCGCGGTGATCCGTGCGCCCTCGCCCGGGATCTCCGCGAGGAGCTTCCTCGTGGCGACCTCGACGACGCGCACCAGCGGCGGATCGAACCCGAGCGCCATGCGGGCGCCGTCGCGGGTCAGCGCCACCCCCCGGAGGCGCCGCGCCGGATCGCCCGCGTGCTCGGTTCGTTTCCCCGTCGCGAGGTCGAAGACGAGGGCGACGCGCTCGGTGGCGAGCGCGACGCGCCCGGGCGCCTCCGCGACGGCCGCCTGCTCGAAGGGCGGCAGCCGCACCGAGCCCGCCGCGAACTGGTCCTCCGGGAGCGCCCAGACGCCGCACTCCCCGAGGCGCGTCACCGCGAGGAGGCGCCGCGCGTCCGGGCTGCACTGGAGCGCCATCACCGCGGAGCGGTGACCCGGCGCCGCGATGTTCGCCTCCTCCTTCACCTGCTGCTCCTCGCGGCGGGTCACGGTCTTCTTGACCGAGAGGGTGCGACGCCGCGGCGGGAAGGCTCGCGTCAAGGCGAGCCCTCCTCCCGCGGCGACGAGCCCGAGCGCCGGGGACACGAGCTGGTAGAACGCCGTTCCGGCGGCGATCCCCGCCGCGGCCGCGAGGAGCGGGCGCCAGCGGGCGGGCGCGAGGATCTCGCTGGGCTCCTCGATCTCGACCTGTACGTCCCGCATCGCGCGCTTCCATCGGACCTCGGTCCGCTCGCCGGGGCGGCTCCAGATCGCCTGCCACCGCGCGGCGACGTCGAGCGCCGCTCCCGCCTTCGCCGGCGCGGAGGTCCAGCGCGGCTTCGGCGCGGCGTGCGGCGCTGCGGCGGCGATCGCCATGGCCTTCGCCTTCTTCGGCTTCGCCAGGACCGACTCCAGCGCAGGTACGTCGTCGGGCTCCCGCTCCGCCGCCGCGGCCAGGATCCCCGCGAGCTGCGTGATCTCCGGCCGGCCGAGCGCGGCGAGATCTCCCCACACCGGCGTTCGGCCGGGATCGAGGAAGTCCTCCCGGACGAAGATCAGGTTGTCGCCGGTGTTGTAGCGCTCCCAGAGCTCCGCGCCGGCCGCCAGCGCGAGCAGTGAGACGTACACGACGAGCGACGAGAAGCGGTCCAGCCACGGGCCGTAGTGCTGCTCCGAGCGGCGCGGGTGCTGGTAGGCGCGGTGCCCGATCTCCGTCGCCCTGCGGCCGGCGAGCGCCGGCACCCACATGCCGTCGTAGTCGATGAGCACGAGGTCCTTGCCGCGCACGAGGACGTTCCCGTGCTGCAGGTCGCCGTGCGCGACGCGCGCCTTCTCCACGTCGCGGACGAGGCCGCGCCAGCGCTCCGCGAGCGAGACGAGGTCCTTCGGCTTCTGCAGGGCGCTCTCCACGAAGCGATCGAGCGGCTGGCCCTGGACCCACTGCATCTTCACGAGCGGGAACGCGCTCGCCTTCACCCGGATCCCGTCGCCCAGGTAGACGAAGCGGGTGCCGAAGCCGCCGCCCGCCTTCTCGAGGTGCTTCGAGATCGCCGCGTACCGCTCCGCGTGATCGCTGATCGGCCGCAGGAAGCAGCGCAGCGCCCACACGTCCTTGCGCAGCGTCGCCTTGTACACGACCGCGTTCGCGCCCGTGGCAGGCTTCGGCATCCCGAAGCGGTCCAGCTCGATGGAGGCCTTCTGGAGATCCGGGTCCGCGAGCGAGCGGGTCGGGTGCTGGATCGCCTCGTGGTAGTCGGTCACGTCGGGCCACTGCGCCATCGGCGATCTCCCTCAGTCGGCGAGCGACGTCACGCGGACGAGCGTCATGTCGTCGTTGCGCGCGCCGTCGTCGCGGGCGGCGGCGACGAGCGCCTCGAACTCGGGCGCGTCGGCGACGCCGAGCGCGCTGACCGCCTCCCACGCCGGCCGGCCCTCCTCGTCGCGGCGCAGCAGCCACGCCGAGAGCGCGTCCGACGCGAGGAGGAGCGTCGCGTCGGGGGGGAGCAGCCCCTCGGCGAGGCGGACGTGCCGGCCGGGGTCGTCGTCGGCCCGCTCGACCGAGCCGACGAGGAAGGGGCTCGAGCCGAACTCCTCGGAGCGCCGGAGCGGGAACGCCTTCACGAGGCGCAGCCCGGGGCCGAGGCCGGCGAGCTGGAACAGGTTGCAGTCGCCGATCGCGACCGCGCGCCAGTGTCGGGACGTCGGATCGAGGAGGATCCCGAGAAAGGCGGCGAACGCGCCGCGGCTCGCCTTCTCCGCGGCGTACCAGGGGAGACGGCGATGCACCGTCTTGCGGCGCCACAGCCGGCGCGCCGGTCCGAGCCGGGCGAGGAACCGGTCTCCGACCCCATCACGCCGCACCCAGGTCTCGACGAGCAGGGCCGCCCAGAGCGCGGAGAAGCTGCTCTCCGTCGCCCCGTCGGCGACGGCGAAACGGGCGATCCGCTCCGGAGTGCCGGCGCGGATCGCCCACGCGTCCTCGTACTCCTCCCGCCGGTTCCCCGCCTTCGCGCAGGAGAACGCCTCGACGGCAAACGGGAAGCCAGGTGCCGAGCCGACGCTCACCGGAGATTCGCCGGGCGCGTTCCGATGTCGAGGAACTGGATCACCTGGAGCGGCTGGGCGTTGAAGATGAAGCCGTGCGCCCCATCCTCGGCGGGCATTCCCATCTCCTTGGCACGGCTGATCATGAACGGCGTGAGCGGGCTCGACATCGCGAAGAGGAGCTGCGCGAACTCGTCCGGTAGCCCGTCCGGCGCCGAGGGCAGCTCCACCGCCTTGCCGGGCGACGACGAGAGATGGACGTTGAACAGCAGGGCCGCCCCGTCGTCCGTGCCGAGGGAGCAGAGCGCCTCCGCCTCCGGCTTCGGATCGCCGTCGGTCGCCTCGCCGTCGGTGAGGTTGATGACGATGGGCGGGAACCCCTTCGGATGCTCCGACACCCAGCGCTGCACCACCTCTGCCGCCGCGCGGAGCGCGCCGGACATCGGCGTCCCGCCGGCCCACTTCG
>JAHWYA010000452.1 GCA_020028115.1 Anaeromyxobacter sp. | reverse complement strand
CGTCGTTGACCCCCTCGAGGGCCGAGACGACGAACAGGCAGCCCGCGCCGGCCAGCTCCTCCCAGACGCGCTCGTGCTCCAGGATGTGCTCCACCTTGGTGGTGCAGTCGAAGGTGAGATCCGGGAAGCGCTCGTGCAGCGCCCGGACGATGCGGAGCGAGTGGCGCACCCCGTTGAGGAAGTCGGGGTCGCCGAAGGTGATGTGCCGGGCGCCGATGGCGACGAGGCGGGCGATGTCGGCGAGCACGACGTCCTGCCCGACGATGCGGATCCTGCCGTCGTAGACGGCCGGCACGGGGCAGTGCCGGCAGCGGTGGACGCAGCCGTGGCTCGCCTCGACGTAGCCGACGAGGCGCTCCTCGCCGTCGATCGCGAGATGGGCGTAGCGCTCGAGCGGGGGCAGGAGATCGCGCGCCGGCAGCTCGAAGCTCCCGCGCCCGAGATGGACGAGCGGCTCGCCCGGCCCGGCCGCGGCCTGCCCGCCCTGAGCGAGACTGTCCACCCAGGCCACGAGACCGGGCTCGTACTCGCCGGCGATCACCCGATCGGCGAGCACGCCCACGGTGAGGTCGCGGCTCACCGGCGCGTAGAGGCCGTACAAGCAGATCGGAAGCTCGGGGCGAGCCCGGCGCGCCGCCGCCGCCGCTCGCATCGCGAGGCGCATGGCCGTGTGCATCGGCACCGAGAAGGCGACGGCCTCGGCCCACTCCAGGGCCTCGAGATCCCAGGGCTCGACCGACAGGTCGAGGCAGCGGACGTCGTGGCCCACCCCCCGCAGCAGGGCGGCGGGCGAGGCCACGTGCAGCGGCTGGTGGCCGAGCTCGTAGGTCGAGAGCAAGAGAACCCGCATACAGCCAGGGTAGCCCTCTACTCGTCCGACGGCTCGCCGATCACGATCTCGAGACGACCGTGGGCCGTACGCACCGCTTCTTCGACCTCGTCGGGCGTCTCGCCGCGGGCGAAGAGGAAGCCGAGGTAGCGGTCGCCCTCGGGCAGCGGCCGAACCGGCCGGCCGCGCGCGATCGAGATCTCGAGCCCGGTCACCCCGGGTACCGCCAGGGCCTCGTCCTGCCCGCGCACCTCCTCGAGCACTCCTGCCCTCGGAATCGGCAGCATCATCACCCCGGAGGCGGCCTCCTCGCGGGCCAGGCCGTCGAGGCCAAGCCCGAGGGCGTGGCGGAGGATGAGCTCCTCGAGGCTCACGCCCAGCCCGAAGCGCAGAGACCGTGAGCAGAGCCCGCCGATCGAGCGCGCAGCGAGCTCGAGCAGCCACGCTCGGGTGCCGTCGATCCTGAGCTCGGCGTGGATCGGCCCCTCGACTAAGCCGAGGGCGGAGGCGGCACCGGCGGTCAGGCGGGTGATCGACTCGAGAGTCTCAGCCGGCAGGCGCGAGGGGGTGACGTAGATCGTCTCCTCGAAGTAGGGACCCTCGAGGGGATCGGGCTTGTCGAAGACCGCCAGGACCTCGAGGGCGCCGCCCCGAAGCAGGCCCTCGACAGCGACCTCGACGCCTGGGAGGTAGCACTCGACGAGCAGCGGCCCGCCCGGGTCCTCCCCAGCCTCGCGCAGGATCTCCCGGATCCGCGCGGCGGCCGCGGCGGCGGCGGGCGGGCCGTCAGCGCGGATGACGCCACGGCTCGCCGAGAGCGAGACGGGCTTCACGACGCAGGGAGAGCCGACCTCGGCGGCGAGGAGGGCGACGTCCGCTCGCGGGCCCGCGATCCGGTACTCGGGCTGGGGAAGGCCGGCGGCCGCGAACGCCCGGCGCATGGCCGCCTTGTCCCGCGCTGCCGCCACCGCCTCGGACGGGTTGTGCGCGAGGCCGAGGCGCTCGGCGGCGAGCGCGGCGACGAGGACACCTTGATCGTCGACCGCCACGACGGCGTCGAGGCGCGTCCGCTCGGCGAGGGCGACGATGGCCTGGGCGGCGGCCTCCGGGCGGCGCAGGTTCACGCGCAACGCCCGGTCTCCCATCACCCTTGCAAACGCCTGCCGCCGCTCGGAGGCTACCACCACTTCGGCGCCGAGCGCCGCAGCCGCGTCGAGAAAGTCCTTCGCCCGGTACGCCGCCGTGGGCAGCAGAAGAAGCAGGCAGGACACCCGGTATCCTAGCCGTGAGTCGCCACGCGACGGATGGGCGTTCGAGCCGGGATCGATCAATGACCGCCGATGACATCGCCGGCCGCGGGCCGGTCGTTCGGATCACCGACCTGGCCCGGGAAAAGGTGCTCCGCGTCCGCGCCGGGCAGCCCAACCCCGAGCGCCTCGCGCTCAGGATCGAGGTGATCGGAATCTCGGGCGGCGAGTACGAGAGCACCGCGTCCTTCCCGCTCCTCGAGGACGCCGGACCCGACGACGTCGTCCAGCACCACAACGGCCTGGCGATCGTCATCCCCGCCGATAGCGTCGAGAAGCTGCGCGGCGCCACCATCGATCTCGAGGGAAACCTGAGCCTCGGCTCCCTCCTCATCGTCAACCCCAACAGCCCGAGCCCGGCCGTCGCGGCGGCGAGCCGACCGCCCCCCGACCTCAAAGGCGACGTCGCCCAGCGGGTCCTGCAGATCCTCGCCGAGCAGATCAACCCGAGCATCGCCGCCCACGGCGGCTACGCCGAGCTCGTCGCCGTCGAGGACTCGACCGCCTACCTGCGCCTGAGCGGCGGCTGCCAGGGCTGCGCCATGGCGCCCGTCACGCTAACGCAGGGGATCGAGGTCGCCATTATGGGGGCGGCGCCCGAGATCACCCGGGTCGTCGACGTCACCGACCACGCGAGCGGCACCAACCCGTACTTCGAGACGGCCAAGAAGTAGCGCCACGGGGCGCGCAGTTCCTCGGCGCACTCGTAATCCGCTGGTTTTCGCTCGGGCTCCGCTTTACCGCCGGCGGGAAGCCGCGCCGGACGTGCTCAGAACGGCGGCTGTAGCTTCGAGCGGCTCGCCGCAGCGGTCGCAGCGCGTGATGACCCACCTGGCCGTGAACGGGCTCGTCCGCTCGACCCGCGGGTAGTTCCTCCAGCCGCAGCGCGGGCAATCACGCCACGGCGCGGGAGGCTCCGCGCGCGTCGGCATGGGATCGAGTG
>JAHWYA010000451.1 GCA_020028115.1 Anaeromyxobacter sp. | reverse complement strand
GCTCCGCGGGCCACCGCTTCGTCGCCCAGCGCGCCCCGGGGGCGATGGCCACCGCCGGCGCGGGGACGGCGCGGAGCGCGTCGGCGGCGAGGGCGCGCGCCTGCGCGGAGAGGCTCACCTTCATCGGCCCGGGCTCGAACGTGCCGAGCGCGGAGAGCGCCTCGGCGTAGAGCCGCGTCTGGTGGGCGCGGACGAGCGGCGGGTCCGCCCCGAAGAGCGAGAGGGCCGCGCGGAGCGCCGTGCGGCGCCGGAACGCCGCGCGCAGCGGGGCCGCCGACCGCGCGACGATCGCGCTCCGCAGCTTGTTCTGGAGGTCGATGGCGAGGTCGAAGCGGCCGCGGACGCGGGCGGCGATCCCGAGCGCCGAGTTCGGTCCCTCCCGCGCGATGCGGTGGACGGCGGCGAGCTCCGGCAGGCCCTCGAGGAGCGGGGCGTACGGCGCGTCGGTCACCCACTCGATGCGCGCCTTCGGGAAGCGGGCGCGGAGCGGCTCGAGGATCGACGTCGCGAGGACGACGTCCCCCAGCGCGCTGTAGCGGACGACGAGGATGCTGGCGGGGTCGGCCGTCACGCCGCCGCCCTTCCGCGCGGGAGGATCGAGAGCATGTGCTCGACGTTGCGGGCGCTCGCGCCGCGGATGGCCAACACCGAGCTGCGGGCGAGCGTCCCGAGCTCCTCGATCTGGTCGGGGCGCGAGAGGAGCTCGTCGGCCACCTTGAGGAGCTGCTCGGGCGTCGAGACCTGGAGCCCGCCGCGCCCCTGGAGCACCTGGACCGAGTCCTTGAAGTTCTCCATGTGCGGGCCGAAGAGGACGGGCTTCCCCTGCGCCGCGGGCTCGAGCACGTTCTGGCCGCCGCGGGTGACGAAGCTCCCGCCCACGAAGACGAGCGTGGCGAGCCGGTACGCGGCGGCGAGCTCTCCGATGGTGTCGAGCACCGTCACGTCGGCGTGGCCCGCCGCGGCGCCCCCGCTCCGCAGCCGGACCGGCAGCCCGGCCTCCGCAGCGAGCGCCATGATGCGCCCCGCCCGCTCGACGTACCGCGGCGCGACGACGAGCTGCAGGCCGGGGTGGCGCCCGCGCAGCTCCGCGTAGACGCCGAGGAGGAGCTCCTCCTCCCCCTCGTGCGTGGACCCGGCCATGAACACGGGGCGGCGGGGATCGAGCCCCATCTCGGCGCGGAGCGCCTCCTCGCGGCCGGCGGCGCCGTCGAGGACGAGCGCGTCGAACTTGGTGTTGCCCGTCACCCAGACGCGATCGGGGGCGGCGCCGAGCGCGAGCACGCGCTCCGCCTCCTCGTCCGAGCGCATCAGGAAGCAGTCGATGCGGCGCAGCGGGTTCGAGATCGCGCGGAAGAAGACCCGGTAGCGGGACATCTTGTCCGGGTTGAAGCGGCCGTTCGTGAGGGCGATCCGGACGCCCGCCTTGCGGGCCGCGCGGATGAGGTTCGGCCAGATCTCGGTGTACTCGAGGACGAGGAGGTCGGGCCGGAGCGCCGCCACCGCGCGGCGCGTCGCGCCGAAGAGGTCGTAGGGCGCGTGGCAGATGACGTCCGCCTCCACGAGCTTCTTGCGCGCCATGGCGAGGCCGCTGTTCGTGATGGTGGTCACGATGATGCAGCAGCCGGGGCTCCGCGCCTTCAGCTCCTTCATCATCGGCTGGAGGGACAGGAGGTCGCCCGCGCTCGCGCCGTGCAGCCAGATGCGCGGGCTGCCGGTCCCGAGGTCGAACGAGCGCCGGTAGAAGCCGAGCCGGAACGGCACGCCGTGGCGGAGCTTCGGGTGCCAGAGCAGCAGCGGGAAGGCGACGGCGAAGAGGACGTAGCTCGCGATGGCGTAGAGGAGGTGCACGTCGCGGCGTTCTTATCCGAGGCGGATGGCGTTCGTGAAGCGCGTCGGCGGCGCGGAGCGGGCGTGCAAGGCGCGGACATCCTATGCCAGATCGCGGCCGCCGTGCAGGCGGCGACGCCGGCCCTGCGGGCGGGCGGGCGCCGGTCCCTACTCCTCGACGCCCTTCACCTTCCCGTCGGCGCGGCGGCGCTCGATGATCTTCTGCGCGATGTGCGGCGGGACGGGGTCGTGGTGCGACGGCTCCATCGTGAAGTAGCCGACGCCCTGGGTGAGCGAGCGGAGATCCGCGTCGTAGGTCATCGCCTCCGCGTGCGGGCAGAGGGCGCGGATGAGGACGCCGCGCGCGAGCGGCTCCATGCCCTGCACCTTCGCCCGGCGGCTGTTGAGGTCGCCCATCACCGCGCCGACGTACTCCTCCGGCACGCGCACCTCGAGCTTCATCACCGGCTCGAGGAGGATCGGCCGCGCGTCGAGCACGGCCTTCTTGAACGCCATCGAGCCCGCGACCTGGAACGCCATGTCGGAGCTGTCCACGTCGTGATACGTGCCGAAGACGAGCTTCGCCTTGAAGTCCACGACGGGGTAGCCGGCGAGCGGCCCGGCGCCGAGGGCGCCGCGGATGCCCTTCTCGACCGACGGGATGAACTGGCGCGGGATGGAGCCGCCGACGATCGCGTCCTCGAACTCGAACCCCTCGCCGCGCGGCTTCGGGTGGAGCTCCACGTGCGCGTCGCCGTACTGGCCGTGGCCGCCGGTCTGGCGCTTGAACTTGCCCTGCGCCTTCGACTGGGCGGTGATGGTCTCGAGGTAGGCGGGCGAGGGCGGCGCCAGGGTGACCTCGACGCCGTGCTTGCGCTTCACGCGCTCGACCGTGACCTCGATGTGCGCCTGCCCCATCCCCTGGAGCAGCATCTCGCCGGTGTCGGAGGAGCGGGCGAGCTCGAGGGACGGGTCCTCCTCGATGAGCTTGTGGAGCGCCGCCGCCGCCTTGTCGTCGCCCGACTTCGCGTGGACCGCGTACGAGACCGGGCGCGTGTGCTGCGCGAAGGGCGGCAGCACGACGGGCGCGTCGCGGTCGCAGAGCGTGTCGCCGGTGTGCGCGTCCTTCAGCTTCAGGAGCACGACGAAGTCGCCGGGACCGGCCTCCTGCACCTCGGCGGTCTGCGCGCCGTCGGTCCGGTAGAAGTGCGTGACGCGCTCCTCCGTCCGGGTGCGCGGGTTCATGATCGTCG
>JAHWYA010000450.1 GCA_020028115.1 Anaeromyxobacter sp. | reverse complement strand
GGGCGCGGGCGCGCCCGCCTCCACCTCCGCGAACGGGACGCGCCCCTCGGCCCACAGGAGCCGGTCGCACGCGTGGAGCAGGTCGGGGATCCCCTCGCGCGTCGCCGCGGAGATCCCGACCGCGCCGGCGCGGTGGGCGAGGGCCGCGCCCTCGCCAGGCGGCAGGCGGTCGATCTTGTTCATGACGAGGACGTGCCGCTTCTCCCCGAGGCCCAGGCCGGCGATGATCTGGTCGACCGCCGCGATCCGCTCGTCGTGGCGCGGGTCGGACGCGTCGACGACGTGGAGGAGGAGGTCCGCGTCGCGCAGCTCCTCGAGCGTCGCGCGGAACGCGTTCACGAGGTCGGGCGGCAGGTCGCGGATGAAGCCGACCGTGTCGGTGACGATGACCTCGCGGTCCCGCGGGAACCGCAGGCGCCGGCTCGTGGGGTCGAGGGTCGCGAAGAGCTTGTCCTCGACGAGGACCTCGGAGCCGGTGAGGGCGTTGAGGAGCGTCGACTTGCCGGCGTTCGTGTAGCCGACGATGGAGAGGACCGGCAGCCCGCGGCCGTTCCGCTGCTTGCGGCGCAGGTGGCGGCTCTCCCCGAGCGCCTCGATCCGCCGCTCGAGCGCGGTGATCCGGTCGCGGACTCGCCGGCGGTCGATCTCGAGCTTGGTCTCGCCGGGCCCGCGCCCGCCGATCCCGCCCGCGAGCCGCGAGAGCGAGTCGTCGCGCCCGACGAGCCGCGGGTAGAGGTACTTCAGCTGCGCGAGCTCGACCTGGAGCTTCCCGTCCGAGGACTGCGCGCGCTGGGCGAAGATGTCGAGGATGAGCTGGGTCCGGTCGAGGATCTTGAGGCTCGTCGCCTCGGCGATGTGCCGCGCCTGCGACGGGGACAGCTCCGCGTCGAACACGATCATCGTGGCCATGCGCTGCATCGACCGCAGCACGATGTCCTCGAGCTTCCCCTTGCCGATGAGGTAGCGCGGGTCGGGATCGCGGCGGAGCTGCAGGGTCGCCTCGAGCACCTCCACGCCCGCCGTCCGGGCGAGCTCGCGGAGCTCCTCGAGCGACGCCTCCGCCTCGGCGCGGCCGCGCCCCTTCCCCCCGAACCCCACGAGGATCGCCCGCTCCGCGCCGCCGGTGCGCCGGAGCGACCGCGCCCGCGCGAACTCCTCCTCGAGGGCGAGCGGTCCGTCGAGCGCGTCGTAGTCGAGCTCGTGGACGCCGCCCGCGACCTCGTCCTTCCACATCGCGCCCTGCGGGTTCTCCGGCAGGAGGTGGGCGAAGTGGACCTTCCCCGGTAGCCCGTCCTCGCGGACCTCGAGCGCCGCGACGAGGTCGAGCCGCAGGAGCGCGAGGTCGGTGTGGTCGTCGCGCGAGAGCGGCTCGCCGTCGAGGTGGGTGTGGACGAGGCGGAGCCCGCGGAGGCGGCTCTCGCCGGCGCGCCCGCGGCCGACGTCGGGGAGCTCGAGCTTGCGCGCGTCTCCGACGATGACCGCGTGGACGTCCCCCTTGCGGTCGAGCAGGACGCCGATCTGGCGGTTCGTCTCGGTCGAGATCTCGCACAGGTGGCGGGCGAGCTCCGGCGAGACGATCGCGCGGGCGTCGACCCGGCGGCGGTACGTGCGGCGGAGGGCGTGAAGCTGCGAGGGCTTGAGGCCGAGGGTGTTCCCGAGGACGTCCTGCATCTCTCTCCTACCGGGGATGATAGCGATGGGGCGGCCCGGGATCGAGCCCAACGGGGGCGCGGCCCGCAGGGCGCCGGCCCGGAGGGGCGTCAGCCGGGCGCGACGAGCACGAGCCCGATAAGCGATCTCGCGGAGCGCGAGCGGTGGTGGAGCGCGCCCGCTGCGAGGCGATCGCGCAGGGGCGCCGCGGCGCCCCGCTCTACACGAGCTCGACGCCCGCCGTGAGGTTCGCGCCGGCGCAGTCGATGCCGAGGTGGCGGAGCAGGCGCAGGTGGTGCTCGTGCAGCCCGAGCACCGCCGTGGGCGCGCTCCGGCCGGCGATCGACTGCGCGAGGAGCGCCACGCCGAAGTCGTGGAACTCCCGCACGCGCGTGAGATCGATGCGGACGTCCGAGTAGCCGGCCTCGTCGAGCTCCGCCGCGAGCTGGCGGGCCGCCGGAACGTCGAAGATGCCGTCGAGCCGGATCACCGTCCTGCCGAGTCCCTCATCGACCGCCATGACGTCCGTCCCTTCGCCGTGCTCGAAGGCATTGTCGCGCGATCGCGGGAGGAGATCACCGCCCCGTCGGCGGCATCCCCGATGGAGCCGATGTGCGAGATGAAAAAACCCGAGCGCTTCCCGGGCGAGGCGCCGGCTGCGACATGGGATCGCGCCCCCCCGTGCGACGAACCCTCACCGGGTCGCGCTGCGGGTGCGGGTTCGCTTAGGATGCGCGGTGTGCAGGACGCCCCGCCCTCCGACCCGCTCCGCCACCTCCCCCGGCTCCACTTCGCGCTCGCCGCGGCGGTGCTCGCGACGACCGTCGCGATCGCGTTCCCCGTCGCGGCGGGCTGGCGAGCGCTCGCCTGGCCGGAGGGCGTGCGGGAGGGCGCGACGCTTCCGCCGCCGTCCGCCGCCGGCTGGATCTTCCTCGTCGGCGGCGCGCTCGCGCTCGCGCTCGGGGTGTCGCTCGCGGTCGCGCTCGTCCTCTCCGGGCGCGCCATCGCCGCGCGGCGGAGCCACGCCTTCTGCCTCGCGACGTCGTTCGCGGCGAGCTTCTTCTTCCCGCTCGGCACGCTCCTCGGTTTCCACACCATCGACGCGCTCTGCGCGCCCGCCGCCCGCGCCGCCTTCGGCGCGGGGTCGCCGCCGGGCGCCGGCGCGCGCTAGGACCCTTCGCATGTCGCTCTACGTGGTGGACGTTGAGTCGGACGGGCCCATCCCGGGGAAGTACTCGATGGTCTCGTTCGGCGCCGTCCTCGTCGAGCCCGGGCTGGGGCGGACGTTCCGCGGTCGGACGCGCCCGATCTCGGACGCGTTCCTCCCGGAGGCGCTCGCCATCTCCGGCGTCTCGCGCGAGGAGCACCTGCGCTACGACGAGCCCGCGCCGGTCATGGAGGCCTTCGAGCGCTGGATCGCGGAGACGACGCG
>JAHWYA010000449.1 GCA_020028115.1 Anaeromyxobacter sp. | reverse complement strand
GCAGTTCATCCAGATCGGCGCGGCGGCCACCGGCGGCGTGGCGGTGGCCACCGGCCTCCCCACCCGCTGGTGGGGGCTCGACGGCGACCCGGTGCCCGATCCGCGCACCGAGGGGGACAAGGTCGTCCCCACCTACTGCGAGCTCTGCTTCTGGGGCTGCGGGATGCTGGCCCACGTCAAGGACGGCCGGGTCACCAAGGTGACCGGCAACCCGGCCCACCCGCTCTCGCGCGGCATGCTCTGCCCGCGCGGCGCCGGGGCGACCGGGCAGCTCTACGACCCCGACCGGCTGAAGAAGCCGCTCCTCCGCCGCGCGAAGCGCGGCGAGGACGTGTTCGAGGAGGTCTCCTGGGACGCGGCGCTGAACGAGACGGCGCGGAAGCTCGAGGACGTCGCGCGCCGCCACGGCCCAGAGTCCCTCGCGCTCTTCACCCACGGCTCGGGCGGCGTCTGGTTCAAGCACTTCATGAAGGCGTGGGGCTCGCCGAACGTCGGCGCGCCCAGCTACGCGCAGTGCCGCGGCCCGCGCGAGGCCGCCTTCACCGCCACCTTCGGCACGGCGCTCGGCTCGCCGGAGCCGATCGATCTCGCGAACGCGCGCGCCATCACGCTCATCGGCTCGCACCTCGGCGAGAACATGCACAACACCCAGGTGCAGGAGCTCGCCGAGGCGATCGGGAAGGGCGCCGGGCTCGTGGTCGTCGACCCGCGCTTCTCCGTCGCGGCCGGGAAGGCGAAGTACTGGCTCCCGGTGAAGCCCGGGACGGACATCGCGCTCCTCCTCGCGTGGATGCACGTCCTCGTCCAGGAGAAGCTCTACGACGCCGAGTACGTGGCGAAGTACGCCGAGGGCTTCGCGGAGCTCTCCGCGCACGTCGCGGACAAGACGCCGGAGTGGGCGTACGCGATCACCGGCGTGGACGCCGGGCTCATCCGCGCGTCGGCCCGCTTCATCGGCAGCGCGCGGCCCGCGTCCCTGATCCACCCCGGCCGCCACACCGTCTGGTACGGCGACGACACCCAGCGCGAGCGCGCGATGGCGATCCTCGCGGCGCTCCTCGGGAGCTGGGGCCGCCGCGGCGGCTACCTCTCGCCGGCGAAGTTCCCGCTCCCCGGCTACCCGCTGCCGGCCGACCTCCCGCACCGCGCGGGCGTCGCGACCGTGGACCGGCCGAAGGGCGGCCCGGTCTACCCGCTCGCCGCGGAGGTGCTCGCGAGCGGCCTCTGCGACGCGGCGAAGCCGGGCCACGCGCTGTACGACCTCAAGGCGTGGCTCGTCTACGGCTGCAACCTGATGCAGGCGATGCCGGCGCGGCACGAGCTCGTCGAGAAGATGCAGCACCTCGACTTCCTCGCGGTGGTCGACGTCCTCCCCGCCGAGATCGCGGGCTGGGCCGACGTCGTCCTGCCGGAGGCGACCTACCTCGAGCGCGACGACGACGTCTCCACGCCGACCTACAAGCGGCCGTTCGTCGCGATCCGGCAGCCCGCCGTGGCGCCCATGCACGACTCGAAGCCGGGCTGGTGGATCGCGAAGGAGCTCGCGAACCGCGTGGGCCTCGGCGCCTGGTTCCCCTGGAAGGACGCGAAGGAGTACGTCGAGCGGCGCCTCGCCGCGAAGGGGCTGTCGTACGGCGAGCTCGCGGAGAAGGGCGTCCTCCTCGGGCCTCCGCAGCCGACCTGCGAGGAGGAGGGCGCGCCCGTCGGCGCGTCGACCGAGAACGGGAAGATCCAGCTCTTCTCGAAGGTGCTCGCCTCCCACGGCTTCGACCCGCTGCCGGTCTACCGGCCGCAGGACGAGGGGCCGGTGGGCTCGTTCCGCCTGCTCTCCGGCCGCGCGCCGCTCCACACCTTCGGCCGGACCACGAACAACCGCCTCCTCGCGCAGCCCTACCCGGAGAACGAGGTGTGGCTCAACGCCGACGCGGCGCGGAGCCTGCCGGGGTTCGAGGTGAAGCCGCTCGAGCAGGGCGAGCGGGTCGTCCTCGTGAACCAGGACGGCGTCCGCTCGGGCCCCGTGCGCGTGAAGCTCACCCAGCGGATCCGCGGCGACTGCGTCTACCTCGTCCACGGCTGGGGTCAGACCGCGAAGCGGCAGCGCTACGCCCACGGGCGCGGCGCGTCCGACGCGCAGCTCACCACCCGCTACAAGGTCGATCCGATCATGGGCGGCACCGGGATGAACGTGAACTTCGTGCGCGTCGAGCGCGCCGGGGAGGCCGCCTGACATGGCCGCGATGAAGCGCTTCGGGATGGCGGTGGACACGCGGCGGTGCGTCGGCTGCAACGCCTGCGTGATCGCCTGCAAGACGGAGAACGCCCTGCCGGAGGGCGGGTTCCGCGACTGGGTCGTGCAGGAGGTCTGGGGGACGTTCCCGGACCTCTCCATGCAGATCCGGTCGGAGCGGTGCAACCAGTGCGGCGACGCGCCGTGCGTCGGGGCGTGCCCGACCGGCGCCTCGCACGTCGCGGACGGCGGCGTGGTCCTCGTGAACGCCGCGAAGTGCACCGGCTGCAAGGCGTGCATGGCCTCGTGCCCGTACGGCGCGCGGTACGTCCACCCCGGCGGCCACGTCGACAAGTGCACCTTCTGCCTGCACCGCACCGCGCGCGGGCAGGTCACCGCGTGCGCGGAGGTGTGCCCGACGCGGTCGCTCACGTTCGGCGACCTCTCCGATCCCACGAGCCCGGTGTCGCGCCTGCTCGCCTCGCGCCGTCACGAGGTGGTGAAGCCCGAGGCCGGGACGAAGCCGAACGTCTTCTTCCTCGTCTAAGGGGGACCGCGTCATGCAGAGAGATCCCGACAAGTACTGGAACCCGTACCTCGCCGGCGTCGCGATGGGGCTCGTGCTCCTCTCCGCGTACGTGTTCGTCGGAAAGGGGCTCGGGGCGTCCGGGCCCGCGCTGCGGTTCGCGGCGGTGGCGGCCGAGGCGGTCGCGCCGGCGCACGTCGCCGCGACGCCGCCCCTCGAGCACCTCGCGGCGGAGCCGAGCCCGCTCGCGAACTACTTCGTGTTCCTCGGCCTCGGCACGCTCCTCGGCGGGCTCGTCGCCGCGTACACCGCCGGCCGGATGCGGGGCGGC
>JAHWYA010000051.1 GCA_020028115.1 Anaeromyxobacter sp. | reverse complement strand
ATGGGCGAGCTGCACCTCGAGGTCTACATCGAGCGGATGAAGCGCGAGTACAACGCGATCGTCGAGGCCTCCCCGCCGCAGGTCGCGTACCGCGAGACCGTCAGCCAGCGCGCCGAGTTCGCCTACACGCACAAGAAGCAGACCGGCGGGTCGGGTCAGTTCGGCCGGGTGTGCGGCTACATCGAGCCCTGCGAGCTGCCGTACGAGTTCGTCGACGACGTGGTGGGCGGCTCGATCCCCCGCGAGTTCATCTCCGCGGTCGAGAAGGGCTTCAAGTCCATGCTCGGCAAGGGCCGGCTGCTCGGCTTCCCGGTGGTGAACGTGCGCGTCGTCATCAACGACGGCGCGAGCCACGCGGTCGACTCGTCCGACATCGCGTTCCAGGAGGCCGCGCGCGGCGCGTGGCGTGAGGGCTTCGACCGCGCGAAGCCGCGCCTCCTCGAGCCGATCATGAAGGTCGTCGTCGAGACCCCCTCGGAGTTCTCGGGCGGCGTGCTCGGCGGCCTCATGCAGCGGCGCGCCATGATCATCGGCTCGCAGGAGGACGGGCAGCTGTCCCGGATCGAGGCCGAGGTTCCGCTCGCCGAGATGTTCGGCTACTCCACGACGCTCCGGTCCTCGACGCAGGGCAAGGCGGAGTTCACGATGGAGTTCTCGCGGTACCTGCCGGTCCCCGCGGCGATGTCCGAGGAGCTCATGAAGAAGGAGGCCGCCAAGAAGGCGGCCGCGGCCGGCAAGAAGTAGACTTCCCCTCGGGGCCATGATCCGGAAGGAAGCGATCCTCCAGAGCCCGCTGCGGATCCTCGACCGCTCGATCCGCGGCGGCCTCGGCAAGGGTCACCTGGGAGTGATCATGGCCCCGGCGGGCGTCGGCAAGTCCGCCTGCCTGGTGCAGATCGGCCTCGACGCCCTGCTGCGCGACAGGCCCGTCCTGCACGTCGCGGTCGGGCAGTCCGTGGAGCACGTCGCCGCGCGCTACGAGGCGCACTTCGACGATCTCGCGGAGCGCGTGGACCTGGCCGACCGCCGGGGCGTGCACGAGTTCGTCGACCGGCGCCGGCTCATCTGGTCGTCGATGGACGGCACCTTCGGCGCGGAAGGGCTCGACGAGGCCCTCTCGGCCTTCCAGGCGCACCTCGGAGTGGGGCCCTCCACCATCCTCGTCGACGGGTTCGGCTGGGAAGAGCCCGGCGCTGCCGCGACGGTCGGCGCCATCAAGGCGAGCGCGGCTCGCGTCGGCGCCGAGGTCTGGATGACCGCGCGCGACGCGCGAGGCCCGGAGCTCGGTCGCGCGTCCCGCATCGCGCCGCTGGCCGACGACTGCGCCGCGCTCGTCGACGTCGGCGTCTTCCTCGAGCCGCATGGACGGCACGCCCGGCTGACGCTGGTGAAGGACTTCGAGCGGTTCCCCGTGACCGACGTCCCGCTCGTGATCGAGGGCGGCACGCTGCGGCTGCCCGGAGACGACGAGGCGCCACCGCCGGGCGAGCGCTCTCCGGAGTCGTTCACGCTGCTCGCGAGCGCGTCCCCGGGGGCCGAGGAGGAGTTCGGCGCCTGCGCCGAGCGGTGGGGGGTCGGCGAGGTGAACTTCACCTTCGCGGGCCGTCACGAGACCGGCCGGACCCGCGGGCTCTTCGAGCTGAGCGAGGACGAGCTCAGGGTGGGGGAGGTCAGCGCGGCCTATGTGAAGGCGCACCTGCACCGCGCGTTCCCGGAGTCGCCGGAGCTCCGGCGCGTGCTGCAGGCCACGTGGCATCAGGTGAGCTCGGCGGGCGAGGTGTTCGCGGTCGGCGCCGTCAACCCGGACAAGACGGCCCCCGGCGTGACGGGCTGGGCGGTCGAGCTCGCGCGACACTGGGGGAAGCCGGTCCACCTCTTCGACGAGGAGCGGAAGGGCTGGCTCCGGTGGGACGAGCGGGACTGGGCCGCCGAGGAGCCGCCCGCCATCACGCGCGAGCGGTTCGCGGGCGCCGGAACGCGCTCCCTGTCCGACGACGGCCGCGCCGCGATCCGCGCGTTGTTCGAGCGGAGCTTCGGGGCTTCACGGTCCTGACCGTCCGTGGCGGTTCGGACCGCCTGAGCCTCCGCTCGGGACGCTGGAGGAGGTCGGCGTGACGATGGCGGACAGACCGGCTCCTCGCCGGTTCGGTGCTCGTCGACCCGAGCAACGCCGAGCTGATGGACGTCGTCGGTGTCCGTGAAGCGGGTCCACCCTGCTCCTGCGGCGGGAGCGCCTGGACGGGAGACGGCGAGAAGCTCCTCGGCGCGCTCGCGGACGCGCTCGAGGCGGCGTGAGCCGTGGAGCGCCCGCCCGGTCTGACGCCCAGCGGCGGTGAAGCCGGGCGTCGGCGGGAACGGGAAGCTACCGTTCCGCAGGGGGAGAAGCATGAACCAGCCAGACCGCGTGGGAGAGCCCAAGACCGAGCCTCGGCCCGAGGAGCGGGACCCGCGTGAGCGCACCAGCGCTCCGCCGATCGAGCGCGAGCACGAAACGCAGGAAGGCGCCGTCGAGGAGGATGAGCAGCGCAGACGCGAGCGCGACCCATCGCGGCGGGATCCAGATCCTGACCGCGCGTGACGTCTCCGGTCGGCGGTTCGTCGCCGGGCCGATGCGGAGCTCGGAGCTCGCCGCCGACACATGGCACCAGCCCTGAGCCGACCCCGGAGCTTGCCTGCGAGGTGAAGGAGGGCCCGCCCCGTTCCGTGGCGCGCGCGCGCCGTGGTGCCTAAACGTCCCGCAGGCCGGCGTGGTCCGACCCCCCGACGGAGGCACCGCATGCGCGCCGCGCTCACGATCGCCGCGACGACCCTCGCCCTCGCCGCGGCAGGCCCCGCGTGCGCCGCGCCCGTCGACACGGCGGCGCCGAACGTCCCCGAGTTCTCCCCGGCGTTCCCCGGCCAGACGCGCGCGCCGGCGGTCACGACCCGGACCGCCCTCGCCGTCACCGAGGTCGCGTCGGGGTTCGACCGGCCGTGGGCGATCGCGTTCCTCCCCGACCGGCGGATGCTCGTGACCGAGAAGCCCACGGGGAGGCTGTTCGTCGTCGGCCAGGACGGAAGGAAGTCGCGCACCCTCGGCGGCATCCCGCGCGTCGACGGGCGCAACCAGGGCGGGCTCCTCGACGTCGAGCTCGACCCGGACTTCGCGCGGAACGCCCTCGTGTACGTCTCCTACTACGAGCCGCGGAAGGGCGGGAACGGGCTCGCGGTCGCGCGCGGCCGGTTCGTGGACGGGCCCGAGCCGCGCCTCGACGGCGTCGAGGTCGTGTTCCGCATGGAGCCGACGCTCGAGTCGACGCTGCACGCGGGCGGCCGGATGGTGTTCGCGCCGGACGGCACGCTGTTCGTGACGCTCGGAGAGCGGTCCATCCTCGCCGGCCGCGTGCAGGCCCAGGATCTCGGGAGCGACTTCGGAAAGATCGTCCGCATCCGGCCGGACGGCTCCGTCCCGAAGGACAACCCGTTCGTCGGGCGCGATCGCGCGCGGCCGGAGATCTGGTCGTCGGGCCACCGCAACATCCTCTCCGCGGCGCTCGACGCCGGCGGCCGCCTGTGGATCGGCGAGATGGGGCCACGGGGCGGCGACGAGCTGAACCTGATCGAGCGCGGCAAGGACTACGGCTGGCCGACGATCGGCTACGGCGAGGAGTACTCGGGGGCGCGCATCCACAAGACGACCCAGGCGCCGGGCATGGAGCAGCCGAGGTACTACTGGGACCCGGTGATCTCGCCGTCCGGGATGGTGATCTACTCCGGCGACCTCTTCCCGGAGTGGCGCGGCAACGTCTTCCTCGGTGGGCTCTCGAGCCGCGCGCTCGTCCGGCTCGTCCTGGAGGGCGATCGCGTCGTCGGCGAGGAGCGGCTCCTCACCGAGCTGGGCGCCCGGATCCGGGAGGTGGTCCAGGGCCCCGACGGCGCGCTCTACCTCCTCACCGACGACTCGAACGGGAAGCTGCTCAGGGTGACCCCGCGCTGAGCCGCCCCGGCCGGCGGGTCAGGCGGTCTCGGGGCAGGGCTCGCACGGCTGCGGCCCGGCGCCGGCGGCCTCCCCCCGCGCGCCCTCCCGCTGCAGCTCCGACGCCCGGCCGCGCCGCGCGAGGAGGTAGTAGAGGATCGGGACGGCGTAGCGGGAGAGCAGCGTCGCCGCGATCGCGCCGGCCATGAGCGCGACGGCGAGCCCCTGGAAGATGGGGTCCGCGAGCATGACCGCGCTCCCGACGATGACGGCGAGCGCCGTCAGCAACATCGGGCGGAAGCGCACGACCACCGCCTCCTCGACCGCGAGCGCGAGCGGCATGCCCTCCCGCAGCTTCAGCTCCGCGAAGTCGACGAGGATGATCGAGTTGCGCACCACGATGCCGGCCCCTGCGATGAAGCCGATCATGCTCGTCGCGGTGAAGAACGAGCCGGTGAGCGCGTGCGCCGGCAGGATGCCGACGAGCGAGAGCGGCACCGGGACGAGGATGACGAGCGGCATCGAGAAGCTCTGGAACCACCCGACCATCAGGACGTAGATGAGGAGGATCACCGCGGCGAACGCGAGCCCGAGGTCGCGGAACACCTCGAGCGTGATGTGCCACTCCCCGTCCCACTTGAGCGAGGCGCGCTCGGTCGCGGCCGGGTGCTCGAGCCCGTGCCGGGCGACCACCTCCCCGCCGTCGCCGCGCAGCGGCGCGAGGCGGTCCTCGAGGGCGAGCAGCGCGTAGAGCGGGCTCTCGATGGCGCCGGCGAGCTCGGCGAAGACGTACGACACGGGCTTCAGGTTCTTGTGGTGGATCGCGCCCCCCTCGCGCGTCTCCTCGACGCGGACGAGCTCGGACAGGGGGACCTGCCCCGCGCGGCCGGCGACGGTGAGGGAGAGGAGCGGCGCGAGCTCCTGGCGGTGCCGCGGGGCGAGCTGGAGCACGAGCGGCACCCGCCGCGCGCCGCGCTCGACCTGGAAGGCCCCGACCTCGGCGCCGTGCCCGGCGAGGGACAGCGCCTGCACGACCGCCGCGGGCTGCACGCCGTGGAGGGCCGCCTTCTCGCGGTCGAGGGCGAGGGTGAGCTCGGGCCGCGTGCCATCGAGCGTCGAGTCGACGTCCACGATGCCCGCCACCGAGCGGAACGCCTCGCGGACCTCCGACGCGATCCGACCGCGCTCGGCGGCGGTGGGGCCGTAGACCTCGGCGACGAGCGTGTCGAGCACGGGCGGGCCCGGCGGGATCTCGACCACCTTCACGCGGGCGCCGGACGCGGCGGCGATCCCGGCCAGCTCCGGACGGATCCGGACCGCGAGCTGGTGGCTCGACGCGTCCCGGCGCCCCTTCGCGACGAGGTTCACCTGGAGGTCGACCTGCTCGGGCGCGTCGCGGAAGAAGCTGTGGCGGACCATGCCGACGAAGGTGAACGGGGCCGCCACGCCCGAGTGGACCTGCACGTCCTTCACCTCCGGCTCCTGGAGGAGGTGGCGCGCCAGCGCCTGGCCCACCGCGAGCGCCTCCTCGCGCGCGGCCCCCTTCGGCAGGTCCAGCTGGACCTGGAGCTCGTTCTTGTCGTCGAAGGGCAGCATCTTGACCTCCACGACGCCGGCGCCGAGGAGCGCGACCGCGCCCGCGAGCAGCACCAGGACGCCGGCGCCGAAGGCGAGCTGCACCTTCGACGAGGCGAGGAGCCCCCGCACGATCCGGCGGTCGAGCCGCCCGAAGCGCGAGTCGGGCGCCGACTCGGGGTGCGCGCTCTGGAGGTCTCGCTCCGGCTCGGGGGCGTCGCGCCCCGGATCTCCGGGGTGCATGCCGGTCGGGTCGAGCTCGGGCACCCGCGCCTCCTTGCGGAAGACGAGCATGGCGGCCCACGGCGACACCGCGAACGCGATCACCAGCGAGAAGATCATCGCGAGGCTCGCGCCAACGGGGATCGGGCGCATGTACGGCCCCATGAGCCCGCGAACCATCGCCATGGGGAGGATCGCGGCGATCACCGCGAACGTGGCGAGGATCGTCGGGTTCCCGACCTCGTCCACCGCGTCGAGGATGATCCGGGCGAAGCTCCGGCGGGGGCCGGGCAGGTAGAGATGGCGGTGGATGTTCTCGACCACGACGATGGCGTCGTCGACGAGGATGCCGATCGAGAAGATGAGCGCGAACAGCGTGACCCGGTTGAGCGTGTAGCCGTTCAGGTAGGTGAGGAGGAGCGTGAGGGCGAGCGTCACGGGGACCGCGACGGCGACGACGACGGCCGACCGCCACCCCATCGCGAGGAGGATGAGCGCGATGACCGAGAGCGTGGCGATGAGCAGGTGGTCGATGAGCTCGGAGGACTTCTCGCCCGCCGTCTCGCCGTAGTTGCGCGTCACGGTCGCGTGGACCGCGGCCGGCAGCAGGCGCCCGCGCAGCGCCTCGACCTTCTCGAGGACGCGGTCGGCGAGCTCCGCCGCGTTCGTGCCCGGCCGCTTCGCGACCACGATCGAGACGGCCTGGGAGAACCCGGGCTTCCCCGCGTCGGCGGTGAGGATCACGGCGGGCTCGGGCTCCGGCCCGTCCGCGACCCGCGCGACGTCCGCGACGTAGATCGGCCGGCCGTCGCGCACGGCGACGACGACGCGCTGCAGCTCGGAGGCGGACCGGAAGAAGCCGGACGCCTCGAGCTCGACGCGGCGGCCTGCGTCCACGAGCGCGCCCGCCGGCAGCGCCGCCTGCGCGGTCTGGACCGCGTGCGCGACCTCCCCGATGGAGACCGACAGCGCGCGCAGGCGATCGGGGTCGGGCTCGATCCGGACCTCCCGCCGGGCGCCGCCGAGGACGCTCACGTTCGCGGTCCGGGGCACGTCCGCGAGCTCCCGCGCGACCTCCTCGCCGAGCTTGCGCAGCTCGCCCGCCGGGAGCGGGTCGTCCGCGTGCAGCGTGAGCGTCAGGAACGGCACGTCGTCGATGGTGAGCGCGCGCACGATCGGGCGCGCCGCCCCGGGCGGCAGGACCTCGGGGTGACCGGCGAGCTCCTGGTGCACCTTCACCAGGGACGGCTCGAGGGGCTCGTCGACGGCGAACCGCACCGTGACGAGGGCGGAGTCCTGCCGGCTCACGCTGTAGACGTACTCGACGCCGGGGATGCCCCAGAGGCGGCGCTCGAGCGGCGTCGTGAGCTGCGTCTCGACCTCGCCCGGCGACGCGCCGGGCATCGGCACGATGACGTCCACCATGGGGACGACGATCTGCGGCTCCTCCTCGCGCGGGGTCAGCGCCACCGCGGCGACGCCGAGCCCGATCGAGGCGAGGACGATGATGGGCGTGAGCTTCGAGCGGAGGAACGGCCGCGCCATCCGCCCGGCGAGCCCGAGCCCTCGCTCAGCGGCCATGGACCACCTCCACCCGCTGCCCGTCGCGGAGCGCACCGGGCGCGTCGATCACGCGGTCGGCGGCGCCGAGACCGGCGCGCACGGGGACCTGGTCGCCGATCGGCTCCCCGGCCGCGATCCAGCGCAGCTCGGCGCGTCCGGAGGAGGCGACGAACACGCCGGTGAGATCGCCGCGCAGGACGACGGCGGTGCGGGGCACCCACACCCCGCCCGTCGCCGGGCCCGCCGAGGGGACCTCGAGCCGTGCGAACGAGCCGGACGCGAGCCCGGGCGGCGCCTGGTGCACGCGCGCGCGGAGCCCGCGGCGGTGGGACAGCGCGTCGCCGCCGGGCGTCAGGGCGAACAGCTCCGCGGTCCCCTCGTGATCTCCGGACCGGAAGCGGAGGCGCTGGCCGGGCGCGAGGCCGCGTCCCTCCTCCTCTGAGACGCTCGCCTCGAGCTCGAGCCCGCCGCCCTCGAGCTCGAGCAGCGGCTGGCCCGGACCGACGAGATCTCCCGGCTCCACGCGCCGCGCCTGGACGACGCCGGCGAACGGCGCGCGGATCTCGGTGTGCGCCAGGCTCGCCCGGGCGGCGGCCACCGCCGCCTCCGCCTGCGCGCGCTGCGCCTGCGCCGCCTCGAGCTCGCTCGGCGTCGCCGCGCGCTCGGTGACGAGGCCCGAGATGCGCCGCTCGTGGGCGGCCGCGCTCGAGAGCGCCGCCTCCGCCGCGGCGACGGCGGCGCGCACGTCGGGATCCGCGAGCGACACGACCACCTGGCCCTCGCGGACGCGGTCCCCCTCGGCGACGTGCACGGCCTTGACCGTCGCCGAGAGACGGGTCGAGACCCGGGCCCGGCGGGCGGCGCGCACGTTCGCCGCGATCCAGCGTCCGGCGGTCGCGGGCGCGGTGTCCACGAGCCGCACCTTCGTGGCGGCGGAGTCGGCGCCCGCCGTGGCGGGGACGGCGTGGGGCAGCGACAGCAGCGCCGCGGACGCGACGGCGAGGACGAGGTGCGTCTTCTTCACGGAGTGATCCCTTCGATGGAGGTTCCGAGGGCGAGGTCGAGCCGGGCACGGGCCACGCGGGCCTCGAGCCGGCTCTGGAGCAGCAGGGC
>JAHWYA010000448.1 GCA_020028115.1 Anaeromyxobacter sp. | reverse complement strand
GGCTCCGCCGCGCCGGGCGTGACCCCGAGCGCGACGCACCAGACGGTCCCGGCGCGGAGTTGCTTCACGAGGTCGGCCTCGGTCGCCACGGGATCGCGGAAGAGCGTCGCCGCCTTCCCGACCTCCTCGACCGCCGCGAACGCGCCCGACGCGCCCGTGCACGGGAGGTTCATGTGGTCGGCCGCCTCGACCGCGAGGTCGTTCGCGGGGCCGGCGCGCCGCGCGTTCAACCCCTCGATCGCGGAGAGCCCGTCGAGGGTGAAGATGAAGTCGCCGCTCGGCCGATCCACCGTCTTGTCGTAGGGGTGCGCGGCCACCGCGACCCCGCCGAGCTCGCGCACCTTCGCGAGCACGTCGCGCGCCGGCCAGGGCGTCGACGCGCCGAAGACCTGCGGCGGCGCGGGGACCTTCGCGGGGTCGGGGAAGAAGCAGAGGTAGTGGCCGCGGTCGGTCGCGAGCTCGACGCCGCAGAGGGCGAGGACGCCCTCGTCGCGCCCCGCCGCCCGGATCTCCTCGAGGCCGTCGAGGGTGTTGAGGTCCGTGAACGCGACGCCGTCGAGCCCCGCCTCGCGCGCGCGCCGCAGGACGTCGCGTGGCGCGAGGGTGCAGCCGCGTGTGTGGTGGGTGTGGACGTGCAGGTCGATGAGCATCGGGGCCCCCGGGGCCCCGTGATTAGCACGCCCGAGCGCCGGCGCGGAAGCGCCCGCGGGCACGTCCAAGGACGTTCACCGCGTGCCTACGCGATGAGCGTCCGGAGGCGCTCGGTCCGGTCCTCGGCGGCCCGGATGAGATAGCCCATCAGCATGAGGCTCGAGGTGTTCTCGATCACCCGCGACGGGTCGCGCGAGATGAGGCTCGACGCGTACGACAGGAAGAACTGCGCGAGCTCCTCGCCCGCCTCGCGCACGATCATCGCGTTGAGCTCGGCCGGCTCCATCGTGCGGATGCGGTTGATGAACTCGACCGCGAACCCCTTCTTCGGTTGCTCCATCGTCCCCTCCGGCGGCCCGCGCCTCGCGAAAGGTAGGAGGCGTGCGGCGCGGGGGCGCCGCCCGCGGGGGGGCCGCCCGAAAAGCACGAGGAGCCATGCGGTGTTGGGACGGTCGCGGGTTTGACACACCACCCCCCGTCTGGCACCCTTTTCCGGGGTCGCGCCAAGAGGGCGAGCGGCGTGGACGATGGACGGGAGAGCGCGATGCAGTTCACGGGCGTGAAGGTCTTCTCCGCCACGAAGGCGAAGGAGCGCGAGGAGCTCGGCGACACGGTCACTCGCTGGCTCCGCTCGAACGCGGACCTCGAGGTCGTCGACCGCGTCGTCACGCAGTCGTCGGACGACGAGTTCCACTGCCTCTCGATCGTCCTGTTCTACAAGAACCGCGGCTAGCTCGTGCGAGCGCAGGGCAGCCGGATGAGGCTGCCCCGGCCCCTCAGGGGGCCCCCAATGATGAGCGCGGCTTCGCCGCGGGTACGGATCTCGAGCGAGCGGGGGGTCCGGGGGGGCGCGAGGGCGCAGCCCGAGTGTCCCACCGCCCTTACGATAAGTCGCCCGGCGGAAGCCGACGCTCCTCGTCCTGGGCAGGCGGCCTGGCGGGCGGCTCCGAGCGCATCGAGTCCTTGAAGCCGCGGATCGTCTTGCCGAGCGCCTCGCCGAGCTTCGGGAGCCTCCCCGCGCCGAAGAAGAGCAGCACGATGACGAGGATGAACAGCAGCTCCGCGAAGCCCATGGCCGCCTCATACACTCGATTCGCGGCCCGCGCCAGGCCGTCCGCCGCGCGCCCCGCCGCTCGACGTGGTAGGTCACGCCCATGAAGCTCAAGCAGCGCCCCGAGGACTTCGAGGTCAGCGAGTCCTGGCGGTTCGACGACGACCCGCGCGGCGGCCACTACGTCTACCTGATGGACAAGCAGAAGCTCTCGACCTTCGAGGCGGTCGACCGGCTCTGCGTGCGCTTCAAGATCCCGCGCGCCGCCGTGAGCTACTGCGGCCTCAAGGACAAGCAGGGCCGGACGACCCAGCTCGTCGCCGTGAAGGGGCGGTTCATCGAGCTGCAGGACCCGGACCTGCGGCTCAAGCTCCTCGGCCGGACGCGGTCGCCGCTCTCGGCCGAGAACACCACCTCGAACCGGTTCGCCGTCACCGTCCGCGACCTCTCCGAGGAGGACGTCGGCCGCCTCCCGGCCGCGATCGCCGAGGTGCGGCGGATCGGCGTCGTGAACTACTTCGACTCCCAGCGGTTCGGGTCGCTGAAGCACGGCCAGGGCTTCATCGTGAAGGACCTCATGCGCGGCGAGTTCGAGGCCGCGCTGCGCAACGTCCTCGCCCGCCCCTCCGAGCTCGACCGCTCCGACGACGCGCGGGTGAAGGGGTTCTGGAAGGAGCACTGGGGCGAGTGGAGCCGCCACAACCCGTTCCCGGGCGCGGAGCACTACGAGGCGGTGGTGAAGTGGCTGCGCGGCCACCCCGACGACTTCCGGGGCGCGCTCCTGCGCACCGAGCCGCGCTGGCGGGCGCTCCAGGTCTTCGCGTACCAGAGCTGGCTGTGGAACGAGGGGGTGAAGCAGTACCTCCGCGACATCGTCGGGATCGCGCGGCTCGCGGCCATCAAGTACCAGGCGGGGACGCTCCTCTTCCCGCGCGAGCTCGACGGCGCGCAGGCGCGGCAGCTCCGCGACAGGTCCTTCCCGCTGCTCGCGCCCACGACCCGCTTCGAGGACCCCGCCGTCGAGAAGGCGGCCCTGGCGGTGCTCCGGCGCGAGGACATGGAGATCGCGGACCTGGCGGTGCCGGAGACGCCGGAGATCCACTTCGACCCCGAGGAGCGGACGCTCCTCGTCCAGCCCGGGCGGCTCACCGTCGGCGAGGCGAAGCCGGACGAGCTCAACCGCGGGAAGCTCCGGGTGAACGTCGCGTTCACCCTCCCGCCGGGCGCGTACGCGACGCTCGTCGTGAAGCGGCTCTTCCACTGGACGCTCGAGCCCGGGGCGGCGAAGAAGAAGGGGTCGCGGCGCGGCGCTGCCCCGTCGCAGGCGCCCGCGTCCACCGCCCCCGGGTCCTATCTGCCGGCCCCGGAGATGCCCCTCCTGCCGG
>JAHWYA010000447.1 GCA_020028115.1 Anaeromyxobacter sp. | reverse complement strand
GAGCCCGCGACGCAGGGAGAGGACCGATGATCGAGCTGCGGGACGTGAGGAAGTCGTACGTGAGCGACAAGGGCGTCGAGGTGCAGGCGCTCCGGGGCGTGTCGCTGCGCATCGGGCGCGGGGAGTTCGTCGCGATCATGGGCCCGTCCGGGTGCGGGAAGTCGACGCTCATGAACGTGATCGGCACGCTCGACCGGCCGACCGGGGGCGAGTACGTGCTCGGCGGCGAGCCGGTCTCGGGGCTCGGGGACGAGGCGCTGTCGCGGCTGCGGAATCGCCGCATCGGCTTCGTCTTCCAGGCGTTCAACCTCCTGCCCCTCCTGTCGGCGCAGGAGAACGTCGAGCTGCCGCTCGTCTACGCGGAGGACGAGGGCGGGGACGCGAGCGCGCGGGCGCTCGCGGCGCTGGAGCGGCTCGGCCTCGCGGAGCGCGCCCAGCATCGCCCGGGCGAGCTCTCCGGCGGGCAGCAGCAGCGCGTCGCCATCGCGCGGGCGCTCGTCACGGACCCCGACCTCATCGTCGCGGACGAGCCGACGGGTAACCTCGACAGCACCGCGAGCCTGGAGGTGATGGCGGTCCTCCAGCAGCTCTGGAAGCAGGGGCGGACCATCGTCCTCGTGACCCACGAGACCGACGTGGCGCGCTTCGCCCCGCGGGTCGTGACCCTCAAGGACGGCCGCGTGCTCTCGGACGTGCGCCCGGGCGAGCCGCCGAGCGCGGCGGCCGAGCTGGCGCGGCTCTCGGCGGTGGAGGCGGCATGAAGGCGCTCGGACTTGCGGCCCGCGTCGGTTGGCGCGGCCTCGCGCTGCGCAAGGGGCGCGCCGCGCTGATGATGCTCGGCGTGGCGATCGGGATCGTCACCCTCACCGTCGTGGTGAGCGTCGCGAAGGGCGCGCGCACGAAGATCGAGCGAGGGATCCGGAACTTCGGTCCCGATGCGCTCGGCGTGACCGCCGGGAGCCCGCAGTTCCGGGGTCCGGGCGACGAGCGGGTCACGACCCTCACGCTCGACGACGCGGCGGCTCTCGCCACGCTGCCGGGCGTGCGCGTGGCGATGCCCATGGTGATCCGGGTCGAGCAGCCGGTCACGTTCCAGGGCCGGAACCACGCCGCGATGGTGTTCGGCGCGACGGCGGACTACGAGGAGGCCTGGGACTGGCAGGTGATCCGCGGCGAGCCGATCGGCGAGGCGCACGACGCCTCCGCGGCACGGGTGGCGCTGCTCGGCGGGACGGTGGTGCGCGAGCTGTTCGGGGCGGACGATCCGGTCGGGCAGTCCATTCGCGTCGGGGACCAGACGTTCCGGGTCATCGGAGTGCTCGCGAAGCGCGGCGCGAACCCGATGGGCATGGACATGGACAACAGAGTCGTCGTGCCCCTCCAGACCGCGATGAAGCGCATCTTCAACACGACCGCGCTCTCGGCGGTGCGCATGCGCGCGACCGGGGTCGACGCCGTGGACGGGGTCGGCGCGCGGGTGACGTCGCTCCTCCGCGAGCGGCACCACGTCGGGGACACCCAGGCCGACGACTTCGCGGTCCGCACGCCGACGTCCATCCGGGCGATGGCAGGCGAGATGGTGGCGAAGCTCACGATGATGCTCGGGCTCGTGACGATCATCTCGCTCGTCGCGGGTGCGGTGGTGCTCGCGAACATCCTGCTCGCGGCGGTCGCCGAGCGCCGAGCGGAGATCGGCCTCCAGCGCGCGCTCGGCGCGACGCGGACCCAGATCGTCCGGCAGTTCCTGGTCGAGGGGATCGTCGTCACGCTCGCCGGCGGGCTCGCCGGCGTCGTGGTCGGGACGATCGTCACGTCGCTCGTGGCGCGCATGCCGAAAGCTCCCGCGGTCGTCACGTGGGAGCCCTTCGTCCTGGCCCTGGCGGCGAGCGTGGTCGTCGGCCTCGCGGCGTCGTACCTCCCCGCACGCAGGGCGGCGGACGTCGATCCCGCGACCGCCCTGCGGCCGTGAGGCAGGGCCGGGATGCGCCTCGATCGGCTCGCGCTCCTCTCGGCCCGCTCGGCCTGGCGCCAGCGGCGGCGGACCTGGCCCGCGTCGATCGGGATCGCGGTGGGTGTCTCGGCGATGATTGCGATGGTCGGCGTGGGGCGCGGCGCGGAGAGCGCGGTCGCCGATCGCATCCGGGCGATGGGGTCGGAGCTCGTCGTCGTGAGCGCCGGACAGGTGAAGGTGGTCGCGGGGCGTGCGCGGCAGGTCGGCAACGTCACGACCCTCGAGCTGGAGGACGCGGCTGCGGTGGAGCGCGAATGCCCTGCCGTGAGGCGGGTCGCGCCGGTGCAGTCGCGCAAGCTCACCGTGAAGTCCGGCGATCTCTCGACGAACACCACGGTGCTCGGCGCGAGCGCCGAGGTGCTCGAGGTCCGGAACCTCGGAATCGCCCGGGGGAGGGGGTTCGACGGCGAGGAGGCGCGCGCCGCGCTGCGCGTCGCGGTGCTCGGACCCACGGTCGTCCGGAACGTCTTCGGGCACCGCTCCGCGCTCGGCGCCATGCTGCGCGTGAACGGCGTGCCGTTCGAGGTCGTGGGCGTCCTCGCTCCCAAGGGGCTCGACGCGAGCGGAAACGACCAGGACGACGTCGTCCTCGTGCCGATCCGGACCGCGCTCCGGCGGCTCTTCAACGTCGACCATCTGTCGAACATCTACGTGCAGGCCCAGCCGGGGCGCGCCGCCGCCGCGGCAGCCGAGGTGGAGGCGGTCCTCCGCGCGCGGCACCGAACGAAGCCGGGGGCGAGCGAAGACTTCACCGTGCAGAATCAGGCGGACGTGCTCGCGACGGAGCGTGCGGCGGCGGAGGGCTTCACCCTCGTGCTCGTGGCGGTCTCGAGCGTCGCGCTCCTCATCGGCGGCGTGGGGGTCCTCGCGGTGATGCTGATCGCGCTCCGGGAGCGGTTCCGGGAGGTCGGGCTGCGTCGCGCCGTCGGGGCGACACGCCGGGACGTGCTCCTCCAGTTCGTCGCGGAGGCGCTCGTGATCGGAGTCGCAGGGAGCGCGGTCGGGCTCGCGATGGCCACCTCGAGCGCAGTTGCGGTGGCGTTCGGGGCGATCCCCGCGCGCCGGGCCGCCGCGATCGATCCCGCGACCTCGCTGCGGAGCGCGTGAGCGGCTGCTGCCGGGTGGGCGCCGGAGTCGCGCGGCTCGATTCACACCCGAGTACGGCTACCGGCCGCCGCGGCGCGGCGGTCCCGCGCCCCGAGGTCCCCTGCGCCGCGGACGCCCGTCGGGGGCGAGCCGCTCGCCGGGACGGAGCCGGCCGGTGAGCCGGAGCGCCTTCTCGACGAGCGGACGGTTCTTCGGGTCGCCCCAGCGCAGCAGCGCCTTCTGCATCCGCTTCTGCTCCAGGTCCCGCACGACCGGGACGGGCTCTCCGGTCGAGGGGTGGAGGCCGGTCCAGTAGATGTCCGACGCGAGGGTCATCGGCGTCGGCATGAAGTCCTGGACCTGCTGCGGCTTCCAGCGGTTCGCGACGAGGTACTCCATGAGCTCCGCCGCGTGCTCGAGCGTCGAGCCCGGATGCGAGGAGATGAAGTAGGGGACGAGGTACTGCTCCTTCCCGGCCTCGCGCGAGTGGCGGACGAAGTCGCGCCGGAACCGCTCGAACGACTCGACCCCCGGCTTCTTCATGAGCTTCAGGACCGGCTCGCAGACGTGCTCGGGCGCGACCTTGAGCTGGCCCGAGACGTGGTGCGTCACGAGCTCCTTCAGGTATCGGTCGCCGTTCTTCCGATCCTCCTGAGC
>JAHWYA010000446.1 GCA_020028115.1 Anaeromyxobacter sp. | reverse complement strand
GTGGCGTCCCGCGGACGCTGTCGGGCGACGGGCGCTCGGGTCCCGGCTGCGCGCGCCCGCGCCCGTCCGGCCGGCCGGTGTGCGCCCGCGCGCGCCCCGACGGACGGTCGAACGGGGGACCGCGTGGCTCGGCACGTTGACCGTCGTCAAATTCGAGGCGCGCCCGCGTCATGAAAGGGCGCGAACCCGTGTCGCGCCGATTCCGCTCGGCGGGGGCGTTCTGCTAAGACCGTGCTCCCACCGGCTGCGAGCCCCATGCGCCGCAGACCCTCACATCGACGAACCACTCGAGGTGCAGGGATGCCCCAGAAGCGCATCTATTCCTTCGGCGGCGGCACGGCCGAGGGCAGCAAGGACATGAAGGACCTCCTCGGCGGCAAGGGCGCAGGCCTCGCCGAGATGTCGAACAGCGCGATCCCGGTCCCGCCGGGCTTCACGATCACGACCGAGGTGTGCAGCGAGTACTACCGCAGCGGGAAGAAGCTCCCGCGCGCGCTCGACGCGGAGCTCCGCGCGGCGCTGAAGAAGATCGAGGCGCTCACCGGGAAGGGGTTCGGCGACGCGGAGAACCCGCTCCTCGTCTCCGTCCGCTCCGGGGCGCGCGTCTCGATGCCGGGCATGATGGACACGGTCCTGAACCTCGGGCTCGACGACCGCACCGTGGAGGGCCTCGCGGCGAGGTCCCAGAACCCCCGCTTCGCCTGGGACAGCTACCGGCGCTTCGTCGCGATGTTCGGCGACGTCGTCCTCGGCATGAAGCCCGAGCGGAAGGAGGACCGCGATCCGTTCGAGGAGATCCTCGAGGCGAAGAAGCGGGACGCGGGCGTGAAGTTCGACTCCGAGCTGCCGGTCGAGGCGCTCCGCGAGCTCGTCGCCGAGTTCAAGGCGGAGATCCTCCGCCGGCGCGGCGCCGCCTTCCCGGACGACCCGATGGAGCAGCTCAGGGCGGCCGTCGCGGCCGTGTTCCGCTCCTGGGAGAACGACCGCGCCATCGCGTACCGGAGGATGAACGGCATCCCCGCCGAGTGGGGGACCGCCGTCACCGTGCAGTCGATGGTCTTCGGGAACATGGGAGACGACTCCGGGACGGGCGTCGCGTTCACGCGCAACCCCGCGAACGGCGCGAACGAGTTCTACGGCGAGTTCCTCGTGAACGCGCAGGGCGAGGACGTCGTCGCGGGCATCCGCACGCCGCAGAAGATCGCCGAGCTCGCCGCGCGCTGGCCCGACATCGCGGAGCAGCTCGAGGGGGTCCGGGCCCGCCTGGAGCGGCACAACCGCGACATGCAGGACATCGAGTTCACGATCGAGCGCGGCAAGCTCTACGTCCTGCAGACGAGGACCGGGAAGCGCACCGGCCTCGCCGCGGTCCGCATCGCGGTCGAGATGGCGGAGGCGAAGCTCGTCTCGAAGGAGGAGGCCGTCCTCCGGGTGGATCCGGAGGCCCTGAACCACCTGCTCCGGCCGGTGTTCGACGGCGACCGGAAGGCGGCGGCGGTGAAGGCGGGCAAGCTCCTCGCCCGCGGGCTCCCCGCCGGCCCCGGCGCCGCGAGCGGGCGGCTCGTCTTCTTCGCGGAGGACGCCGAGGCCTGGCGCGCGCGCGGGGAGACGGTCCTCCTCGCGCGGCACGAGACCTCGCCGGAGGACATCCGCGGCATGGCGGCCGCGGAGGGCTTCCTCACCGCGTTCGGCGGCATGACCTCGCACGCCGCGCTCGTGGCGCGGCAGATGGGCAAGGTCGCGATCGTCGGGTGCGAGGCGCTCCGGTTCGACTACCACGCGCGGAAGATGATGGTGACGACGCCCGCCGGCGCCGAGCGCAGCTTCGGCGAGGGCGAGTGGATCTCGGTCGACGGCACCGCCGGCGAGGTCATCGAGGGGCAGCTCGAGACGCGGCCCTCCGAGGTCGTCGAGGTGCTCGTCGAGCGCTCCCGCGACCCGAAGGGCGCGCCGGTGTACCAGCAGTTCGCGAAGCTCCTCGGCTGGGCCGACCAGGCCCGGCGGCTCAGGGTGCGCGCGAACGCCGATCAGCCGGATCAGGCGGCGACCGCGGTCGCCTTCGGGGCGCAGGGCATCGGCCTCTGCCGCACCGAGCACATGTTCTTCGGCGAGGGGAAGATCGGCCCGATGCGGGAGATGATCGTCGCCGAGACGGAGGTGGACCGCCGGCGCGCCCTCGCGAAGCTCCTGCCGCTCCAGCGCGAGGACTTCCGCGGGCTGTTCCTCGCGATGGCCGGGCGGCCGGTGACGATCCGCACCCTCGACCCGCCGCTCCACGAGTTCCTGCCGCACGACGAGGCCGGCCTCGCCGAGCTCGCGCGCGCGACGGGGAAGCCGGTCGAGTGGATCGAGGGGCGCGTGCACGAGCTCGCGGAGTCGAACCCGATGCTCGGCCACCGCGGCTGCCG
The DNA here is from genome assembly GCA_020028115.1 of Anaeromyxobacter sp. Taxonomy (GTDB): domain Bacteria; phylum Myxococcota; class Myxococcia; order Myxococcales; family Anaeromyxobacteraceae; genus Anaeromyxobacter. Next base: position 683 of record JAHWYA010000446.1, on the reverse strand, counting down.
GCTCGGGATCTCCTACCCGGAGATCACGGAGATGCAGGCGCGCGCGATCTTCGAGGCGGCGGTCGACGCGCTCGAGGCGGGCGCGAAGGTCGAGCCGGAGGTCATGATCCCGCTCGTCGGCGCGAAGAAGGAGCTCGACGACCAGGCGGCCATCGTCCGCCGCGCCGCGGAGGAGGTGTTCGCCGCGCGCGGGAAGAAGGTGCGCTACCTCGTGGGGACGATGATCGAGGTCCCGCGCGGTGCGCTCACCGCCGCGGAGATCGCCCGCACCGCCGAGTTCTTCTCCTTCGGCACGAACGACCTCACCCAGACCACCTTCGGCCTCTCGCGCGACGACACCGGGCCGGTGCTGAAGACCTACCTCGCGAAGGACATCTACCCGGTGGACCCGTTCGTCTCCATCGACCGGGACGGCGTCGGCGCGCTGATGCGGATCGCCGCCGCGGGCGGCCGCGCGACGCGCCCCGGCATGAAGCTCGGGATCTGCGGCGAGCACGGCGGGGATCCCTCGTCGGTCGCCTTCTGCCACGAGCTCGGGCTCGACTACGTGTCGTGCTCGCCGTACCGGCTCCCGATCGCGCGGCTCGCGGCGGCGCAGGCGGCGCTCCGCGAGGAGGCGAAGGCGAACGGGCGGCGCGCGGTGAAGGTGAAGGCGAAGCCGAAGCCGAACGGCGCGCGGGGGC
>JAHWYA010000445.1 GCA_020028115.1 Anaeromyxobacter sp. | reverse complement strand
CGGCGGCGGCACCGCGGCGGAGCGGGCGAGCAGGTCGGACAGGTCCGTCACCGGCAAGGTCGAGCGCGGCGCCTCCGCCGCGAACGGATCCTCGCTGGCCGGGGGCGCGGACGGCGCGGCGAACGGGTCGGCGTCGGGGCGCTCGACCGCGACGTTCCGCGGGGGCACCGGGATCGGCGCCGTCACGGTGATCTCCCGCTTCGGCGCGCGGACCCCGGCCATCGGCGTCTCGAGCGAGATCCCGGGGTCGGTCGTCCCCGGCGGCCGCGCGTCACCGTCCGTCACCGGCATCGTGCCGAGGCCGGGGTGGACGAGGAAGACCGTCTGGCAGCGCGAGCACCGGACCTTCGCGCCGCGCGCGCCGATCTTGTCGTCGGCGACGCGAAACTTCGCCTGACATTTCGTGCAGATGACGATCATGCGGCCCCGCCGGGCGGGTCGAGTCTACTCCTCGCTTCGCTTGACACCAAGCGCCATCGACAGAACAATGCCCAGATTGCGGGCACTTATCGCTCTGGACGGCACCCGATGAACGACGATCGCACCACCGCTCCTGCCGAGGCCGCGTCCGGACGCGAGCCGAAGGTCATCAAGCGCTACACGAACCGGAAGCTCTACGACACCGTGGAGTCCCGGTACGTCACGCTCGAGGAGATCTCCGGCATGATCAAGGCCGGCGCCGAGGTGAAGATCGTCGACAACCGGACGAAGGAGGACCTCACCTCCGTCACCCTCGCGCAGATCATCTTCGAGGAGGAGAAGAAGACCTCGAAGGTCGGCCTCGAGACGCTCCGCGGCCTCATCCGCCAGGGCGGCGAGGTCGCCCAGCGGCTCGTCGAGGGGACCGGCGCCGAGCTGCGCGGGCGGGTCGAGGCGGTGCGCGCCGCCGCGACCCAGCGCGTGCAGAGCTTCATCCAGACCGGGCAGCAGACCGGCGATCGCGCGAAGGAGCTCGTCCAGGCCTCGCAGGACGCGGTGACGGGGCTCCAGCGCAAGGTGGACGAGCGCGTCCGCGCCGCGATGGAGGGGATGTCGAACCTGGGCGAGGTGAAGCGCGCCCTCGACGACCTCTCCCGGCGGATCGAGGGGCTCGAGAAGAAGCTCGACGAGCTGTCCAAACGCTGAGGGCTCGCGCCGTCGGGCGCGAGCCCGAACGGGCCCCCTCCCCGAGCTCGGCTACAGCCGACCGACGGCGACGCGTTCCCCGTCCGACATCGCAGCAGGATGGCGCCGGTCGATCTCGTCGGCGATCGCCGCGAGGGCGCGGGCGCCGGTCGAGCGCGGCGCCCACTCGAACACCGTCCGGCCGTGGCTCTGGGCCTCGTCCACCTGCACGGACCAGCCGAGCACGGTCTGCGAGACGGCGGTCCCGAGCCGCCCGCGCAGCTTCGCGAGGATCTCGTCCGCGAGCCGGGTCTTCCGGTAGAGCGTCGCGACGACGAGCGTCAGCGACGGGGCGGCGCCGCGCTCGGCGCGGAGCCGCTCGAGGCTCTGCAGGATCTCCGCGCACCCGTCGAGCGCGAGGTACGTGACCGCGACCGGGACGACGACCTCGCGCACCGCCGCGAGGATGTTGTCCGTGACGAGCGAGCGCGACGGCGGCGAGTCGACGAGCACCGCGTCGTAGGTCCCCTCGGGCAGCTCGTCGAGCCGGCGGAGGAGGAGCCCCTCGCGCCCCGGGACCGCCGCGGCGGCGACCGGGAAGCCGGCGAGGTCCTTGTTCGCGGGCAGGAGGTCGAGGCCGGGGATCGCGGTGGGCCGGACGGTGGCGGCGAAGGGCGCCTCGCCGAGGAGCCACTCGTGGACGGTCGGCGCGAGCCCGCGCGGATCGACGCCGAGCGACTTCGCGGCGTGCCCCTGCGTGTCGAGGTCGGCGACGAGCACGCGCCGGCCGCGCGCGGCGAGCCGCGCCGCCACGTTCACGCACAGCGTCGTCTTGCAGGTGCCGCCCTTCTCGTTGATGAAGGCGATGCGGCGCATCCTGGCTACTCGCCGCCGCCGCGCTTCCCGCCCCGCTCGCGGTCCACCTTCTCGGCGAGCCCGTCGAGCATCGCCTCCAGCTCGTCGAGCTTGCGGCGGAGGGCGTCGACGTCGTCCCGGGAGGGGAGGTTCGCGGCGTGGAGCGCCTGCGACACGCCGCGCTCGAGCGTCGCCCGCGCCTGCACCGCGCCGCTGATGAGCGACTGGACGCCGGCCGCCACCCCCTCGCTCGCGAGGAGCTTCCCGACGACCTTCCCGACCTGCTCCTCGCCGGCCTGGAGCGCCTTCTTCAGCAGCGGATTCCCGAGGATCCCGTCGAAAGGCATGGTGGACTTGTCCCCCTCCCCTCGTTAGCTTGTCAAGCCTCGTGCCCAGCCCGAGCCTTCTCGATCGCCGCCTCGTGATCGTGACCGGGAAGGGCGGCGTGGGGAAGTCGACCGTCTCCGCGGCGCTCGCCCTGCTCGCCGCTCGCGCGGGGAAGCGGGTGCTCGTGTGCGAGGTGAACGCGCAGGAGCGGGTCGCGTCCCTCCTCGGCGCCGCGCCGTCCGGCGGAACGGTGCGGGAGGTGCTCCCGGGCCTCTCCACCGTCAACGTGACGCCCCACGACGCGATGCGCGAGTACGGCCTCATGGTCGTCAAGTTCAGGACCATCTACGACGCCGTGTTCGAGAACCGGCTCGTCCGCTATTTCCTCCGCGTCGTGCCCTCGCTCGCCGAGCTCGTCGTCCTCGGCAAGATCCTCCACGAGGCGCGGGCGTCCGAGCGCGGCCGCCCGCGCTGGGACCTCGTCGTCGTCGACGCGCCGGCGACCGGCCACGCGGTGCAGCTCCTCCGCGTGCCCTCCGCGCTCCTCGACACCGTCCCCGGGGGGCCGCTCCGGCACGACGCGGAGTGGATGCAGGCGCTCCTCGTCGATCCGGCCCACACCTCGCTCGCGATCGTCACCCTCCCGGAGGAGATGCCGGTGAACGAGGCGATCGAGCTCGACGCGCAGGTGCGGAGCGTCCTCGGGATCCACCGCGGCGCGCTCTTCGTGAACGCGATGCCGCCGGCGCGCTTCAGCGCGGACGAGGCGGCGCGGCTCGAGCCGCTCGCCTCCGACCCGCCGCCCCT
>JAHWYA010000050.1 GCA_020028115.1 Anaeromyxobacter sp. | reverse complement strand
GCCCGCGACGCCGCGCTCGCGCTGGCGGGGACGGTCGCGCTCGCCGCCGTCGCGATCGCCGCCCAAAGCCACGTCGGCACGATGGTGGCCTGGCTCTGCTTCTCGGTCGGTGCCACGGGCGCGCAGCGGCGGCGCGCGCGGGCTACTCACTCCGGGTGATGCGGCGGGGCCTCGGGCACCTGCGCGCGCGAGGCCGGCCGGGAACGCTCCTCGTCGTGCTCGCGGGCCGATCGCTCCCGGTGCCTCGCAACCGACGAGGGCCACCCAACGGGGACGATGAAACGGGCGCCCGTTGGGATATCCAATCGTCACCGCGACGGCGGACCGGCCGGCGCCGAGGGGCCCGGTGGAAGTCTCGCGACCGGCATTCACCGAAGGCGAGGAGAGACGACATGGCGCAGCTCAAGGGCAGCAAGACCGAGAAGAACCTCAAGGACGCCTTCGCGGGCGAGTCGCAGGCGAACCGCCGGTACCTCTACTTCGCGAAGGTCGCGGACGTGGAGGGCTACCCCGAGGTCGCGATGAACTTCCGCGAGACGGCGGAGGGCGAGACCGGGCACGCCCACGGCCACCTCGACTTCCTGAAGTCGGTCGGCGATCCCGCGACCGGCCTCCCGATCGGCGACACCGCCACGAACCTGAAGGCGTCGATCGCGGGCGAGACCCACGAGTACACCGACATGTACCCGGGCATGGCGAAGACCGCGCGCGAGGAGGGGTTCGCGGAGGTCGCGGACTGGTTCGAGACGCTCGCGAAGGCCGAGAAGTCCCACGCCGGCCGCTTCGACAAGATGCTGAAGACCATCAGCTGACCAGCGCGAGCGCAGGTGGAGCCGGATGAGGCTCCACCGGGAGCGAGCGGGGGTTCGGGGGGCACGAGCGACAGCGAGTGCCCCCCGCCCTTATGTTCCGTTCACTGTCCGGCTCTCCCAGGGGAGACTCCTCGCATGAGCACCACCGAGAATCCTTCCGCGACGCGGATCTCCTATCACCCGACGCCGGGGCTCTCGTACGACCCGGCGGACGCGCGGTACTGGGAGCCGGCCGCGCTCGAGGGCGAGCTCCGGCGGGCGTTCGAGATCTGTCACGGCTGCCGGATGTGCTTCAAGTACTGCGACAGCTTCCCGCGGCTGTTCGAGCTCCTCGACGAGAAGTACGACGGCGACGTGCACGGGCTCGGCCCCGGCGACGTCGCGCGCGTGATGGATGCGTGCTTCCAGTGCAAGCTCTGCGAGGTGCAGTGCCCGTATACCCCGCGCGACGGGCACGAGTTCCAGCTCGACTTCCCGAAGCTCGTCCACCGCTACCGCGGCGTGCACGCGCGCGGCCGCCCGAAGACGCTCCGGCAGCGCGTCCTCAACGATCCCGACACCGCCGGCAAGCTCGCGCGCCTCTCGCTCGGGATGGCGAACCTCGCGAACCGATCGCGCCCGCTCCGGGTCCTGATGGAGAAGACGGTCGGCGTCCACCGCGACAAGCAGCTCCCGGACTTCGCCGCCGAGCCGTTCGACGCGTGGGCGCAGCGGAACGGCCACGTCCGGCCGGAGCCGGGCGGCGAGGTGGTCCTCTTCCAGACCTGCTTCGTGCAGCACAACGAGCCCGGGATCGGGCAGGACGCGCTGTTCGTGCTGCGCAAGAACGGCGTGGACGCCCGCGTCGTGCGCGGCCTCGTCTGCTGCGGGATGCCGGCGTGGGAGCAGGGCGATCTCGAGGCGGTGCGCGCGCAGGCGCGGCGCGACCTCGACCTGCTGCTGCCGTACGTCGAGAAGGGCGCGAAGGTCCTCGTCGTGAACCCGACCTGCTCGATGATGATGCGGCGGGAGTGGCCGCACCTCCTCGACGGGCTCGACCGCGCGCGCGCCCAGCGGCTCGCGCCCGTGGTGATGGACGTCTCCGAGTACCTCTGGTCGATCCGGAACGAGGCGCGCTTCTCGCTCGACTTCAGGTCCTCGCCGCCGGGCGGCAAGATCGCCTACCACGCGCCCTGCCACCTGCGAGCGCAGGGCATCGGGTTCAAGGGCCGCGACCTCCTGCGCAAGATCCCGGGCGTCACCGTGGCGGCGACCGTGATGGAGTGCTGCGGCCACGACGGGACGTTCGCGATGACCGTGGAGGGGTTCGAGCCCTCGCGGCGGATCGGGCAGAAGGCCTTCGACGGGATGCGCGGCGCCGAGGCGGAGACCTGGGCGACGGACTGCCCGCTCGCCGCCATCCAGTTCGAGCAGCACGCGGGGCGCCGTCCGCTGCACCCCGTCACCATCCTCGCGCGCGCCTACCGCGGCGAGGCGTTCGGCCCGGCGGCCGGGGAGGGGGAGCGATGAGGCGGGTGCGGCGCGACGAGATCATGGACCTCGCCGCCTACGAGCGGTCGCGCGCGGAGGTCCGGGCCGCGATCCTCGAGGCGAAGCGGGTGCGGCGGGTGCACGTGGCGGGGGTGCTCACCTTCCTGTTCGAGAACGCCGCGACGGCGCGCTACCAGATCCAGGAGATGGTCCGCGCGGAGCGGATGACGCGCGAGGACGACATCCGGCACGAGCTCGACACGTACAACGAGCTGCTGGGGGCGAAGGGGGAGCTCGGGGTGTCGCTCCTCATCGAGATCCCGGAGCCGAAGGACCGGGACGAGAAGCTCCGCGCCTGGCTCGCGCTCCCGCGCCACCTGTACGTCCGGACCCTCGACGGCGAGAAGGTCCGCGCGACGTTCGATGGGCGCCAGGTCGGGACGGACCGGCTCTCGTCGGTCCAGTACCTCAAGTTCGACGTTGGCGGGCGGACGCCCGTCGCGGTCGGCGCGGACCTCCCGGAGCTCACGGCGGAGACCGCGCTCGCGCCCGAGCAGCGCGACGCGCTCGTGGCCGACCTCGCGAGCGACGCGAGCTGAGCGCGCAGGGTCCGGCCACGCGCCCCGGCGCGCGGCGCGCAACACCGCGTCCGCAGGGCGATCCTGCGGACCCATGCCCTGTCCCTCGCACATGGGCTTGCGGGACGAGCGCCCGCTCGTTACCCATCGTAGGAACGGTGGGCCCCACGCCCGCCGGGCTGGAGGCGAGACATGCAGCGCGCACCCCGGATCAGCCGTGCCCAGGCCATCGCCCTCCCGCGTCCGCAGCTCGAGGTGACGACCGACTGGATCGTCGCGACCATCGCGGTCGCCCTCCTGCTCCTCGGTCTGATCGCGTCTTAGGGGCAGGGAGCACTCGCCCGGACGTCAGCGCAGATCGCGCAGCGTCCGCGCGCCCACCAGCTTCCGCAGCACCAGGAAGAGCTCCGCCGCGGAGACCGCGTCCGTGAGCGCGTCGTGCGCGCCGTAGTCCGGCAGGCCGAGCCGGCGCCGCGCCTTCGAGAGGTTCAGGTCCGGCTCCTGCTCCGGCGCGTTCGGATCGAGGAAGCGGGCGCGCTTCGCCGCCTTGAGGAGCAGGGCGACGGTGTCGACCACCGGCGGCGACGGCCAGCGCATCCCCGACCGCTTGTACGCCCGCTGGAGGAACGGCACGTCGAGCGCCGCCTGGTGAACGAGCAGCGCGCCCTCTCTGATGCGCCGATCGACCGCGGCCAGCACGTCGGGGAGCGGCGGAGCCTCGCGGACGTCGCCGGGCAGGAGGTGGTGCGCCAGGATGGACTCGGGGTCGATCGAGCGCGCCTCCTCCGGGCGGACGAGCGTAGACCACGCCTCCCCGAGCCGGATCCCGCCACCGCGGATCGGAACCATCCCCACGGAGAGGATCGGGTCCGAGCGGGCGTCCAGCCCACCGGTCTCCAGGTCGAGCGCCCAGAACGTCACCTGTTCCCAGGGCGGGGAGGGCCAGAGCACGGCCGTGTGTTACCACGGGCCGGGATGTGGCACGATGTGCGCTCCGGGTGATAATGGCGAGTCGACCGCACGGGCGAGCGCAGTCCCGCGCTCGCGTGACGCTTGGAGACCGGACTGACGGTGCGCGTACGTCCTGACAGGCTGTTTGACGTGTCGCGACCCGGCCTCACGCTGGTGCCCGCTCCTGCCGCGCGCCCGGACGCGCCGCCGTCCGCGCGCTCCGAGGCGCCCGCGCCGGTCCCGTTCGACGTCTTCGCCCAGCACCAGGGGGCGCGCCAGGTGCGCCGCTTCGATCTCGCGGAGGCGCGCTGGGTGCTCGACCAGGGGCGCTTCTGGACCGAGTACCAGGCGATCGTCCAGGCGCGCACCGGGAAGACGGTCGCGTACGAGGCGCTCGCGCGCTTCACCCGTCGCGACGGGCGGCCGGTGCCGCCGGCCCGGTTCTTCGGGGTGCTCCACGCCGATCCCGGGCTGCTCCTGCGCGCGGAGCTGACGCTGAAGCTCCACCAGGTGGAGCACGCGCCCCGTCCGCCGCTCTTCGTGAACCTCGACCCGGACAGCTGGGCCCGCGCCGGCGATCGCCACCGGAACCCGTTCCTCGCGCTCCTCGCCTCGTCGGGGCGGCGGATCGTCGTGGAGGTGACCGAGGCGATGGCGATCGCCGACGTCTCGCGCGCGCAGGAGATGATCTCCGCGCTCCGCGGCCGGCGGCTCCCGATCGCGCTCGACGACGTCGGCGCGGCGAACGGCATCCTCTCCTTCGACGCCCTGGCCGACGCCGAGGTGCTGAAGTTCGATCGCACGCTCATCCCGCGGCTGCGGAGCGGCCGCTGCCGCGCCCTCGTGCAGGCCCTCACCCGGATGGCCCGCGAGACCGGCGCGCACACCGTGCTCGAGGGCGTCGAGACGACCGCGGAGTTCGTGCTCGCCCGCGACGTCGGGTTCGACCTCGTCCAGGGCTTCCTGTTCAAGGACCGCGCGCGCCACGCGCGGCGCTAGTCGGGGAGGAGCCCCGCGCAGCGGGGAGGGGCAGAGCCCCTCCCGGCGGGAGGCGTTGCGCGCAGGCGAAGCCGAGCGCAGCGCCAAGGGACCCGCCGAGCAGGGGTGGGGCCCCGACGGCTCCGCCGGCGGGGCGGGGCGGCACGCCCCGCTAGAACAGATCCGTTCGGTAGTGGTACGCCGCGCGCTCCTGCCAGACCTCGATCGCCCGGAACGCGTCGCGCAGGCGGCTGCGCTCCATCGACGAGAGGTCCGAGAGCGACACGAGGTTCGAGGGCGGACGCCCCTCCGAGATGGCCTGGATCTGCACGCGGAGCCGGACGCGCAGCAGGAAGCGGTACGCCTCGGAGAGCGTGTCGCAGGTGTCCTTCCCGATGAGCCCGGCGTCCACGGCCGCGCGCAGCCGGTCGAGGGTGTTCGACGTGCGCGACGCCGACTCGAGGCCGTACACGCGCGAGAGGAACACGATGGGGCTGATCCCCTTCAGCTTCATGTCGAACCGCGCCGACTCGCTCCGCAGCCGGAGCCCGAGGCCGCCGGGCGGCCGGAACGTGATCGCGCTCTTCGCCATCGCGGAGAGGAACGTCCGCGCCTCCGAGGCCCGCGCCGTCCGCGCGCGGAGCCGCGACACGTCGAGGTGGCCGTGCACCGCGCGGAAGTCGAAGAAGATCGACGCCTCGAGGAGCGCCTGCGGGGTCGGCTTCTCGAGCCACCCGCGGAACCGGTCCTCCCACCCGTCGAGCGCGCCGAGCCACTTCGTCGCCATGTAGCCGCCGGGGCACCGGGGAAAGCCCGCCGCGACGAGGTCCGCGATCGCCTTCTCGGAGAGCGCCTCGAAGTACGCCCGCGCCCCGGGGACGTCCTCGCCCCACACGAGCGCGTTGTCCTGGTCGGTGAGGACCATCTGCTCCATCCGCCCCTCGGAGCCGAACACGAGCCAGGCGTACGGGGTCGGCGGCGGGCCGAGGTCGGCCTCGGCCCAGCGCAGGATGCGGGTGAGGAGCGTGTCGTTGAGCCGCGCCACGAACCCGCCGATCACGGTCGGCTCGAGGCCGCCGTTGAACAGCGCGGAGGCCATCTCCGCCACCTTGCCGGAGTAGCCCGGGAGCGCGTCGCGCGAGCCGAGCCGCTCGACCCGCTTCATCACCGCGACCGGGCCGGCGGCGGTGCACTTGAGGAGGTCGGTGGCGGAGAGCACGCCGATGATCGCCCCGTCCCTCGTCACCGGGAGGTGGTGGCAGCCGGCGTCGAGGAGGATCCGCCACGCCTCGTAGATCGGGCACTCGGCGGAGACCGTCTTGAGGGGCGAGCTCGAGACGTCGAGGACGGGGGTCTCCGGGCCGCGCCCCGCCGCGAGCACGCGGCGGCGGAAGTCGCGGTCGGTGACGATGCCCGGCGGGTCGGAGTCGACGAGCACCGAGGACACCGAGCGGTCCGCCATGATCCGCGCCGCCTCGCCGACCTTCGTCGAGGCCGGGACGCGCACCGCCGGCCCGCGGAGGAGGGTCGAGACCGGGACGGCGAGGTCCGGCTGGAAGCTCACCACCTGCGAGCGCTCGAGGCTGTGCCGGAGCCGCTCGGCGAGCCCGGAGGCGAAGTGGCCGGCGAACGGGCCGTGGGCGAGGAGCGCCTCGAACTGCTGCTTCGGGAGCCGGTACGCGAGCAGGTCCTCCTCGACGGTCACGTCGATGGTCGCGTTGCCGGAGATGAGGGAGGTGAAGCCGAAGATCTCCCCCTCCTCGAGCACCTGGAGCGTCTGCGCCTCGCGCTCCAGCCGGACCGCGCCCTTGCGGATCAGGTAGAGGTGCTCGGACGGATCGCCCCCGCGGACGAGGAGGCGCGTCCCCGCGGGGAAGAAGACGATCTCGAGCGCCTTCGCCGCGTCCTCGAACGCGGGCTCGGGCAGGGCGTCGAACGGCGGGGTCCCGCGCACGAACGCGACCGGATCCAGCGAGGTCATGGCCCCGGAGGATACCAGGGAGCCCTACCGCTCAGGTCGAACCGGAAGGGCGGCCGCTCCCCGGCCCGACTGCGGCTTGAGCTCGGTGCGCGGCACGGGTAGACACGCGGCGTGCCGCTCGCGGTGATCCCCTGGTTCCAGCTGCCGGCCCCGTCGCTCGGGCCGGTGACGATCCAGACGTTCGGCGTGCTGTCTGCGCTCGGGATCCTCCTCGCGACCCTCCTCACCTCCCGCGCCGCGCGCGAGCTCGGGAAGGATCCGCAGGTCCCGGTGGACTTCACCGTCGCGGGCGTGCTCGCGGGCGTGGTGGTGGGTCACCTCGTCCACCTGTTCGCCTATCACCCCGAGGAGCTCCACGATCCCTGGCGCGTCATCAAGCTGTGGGAGGGGCTCTCCTCGATGGGCGGCCTCCTCGGCGGCATCGCCGCGGCGATCGTCTGGTTCCGGGTGAAGCGGATCCCGTTCCGCGACTACTCCGACGCCTTCGCCCTCGGCATGGCGCCGGGGTGGGGCGTCGCGCGGATCGGCTGCTTCACGGTGCACGACCACCCGGGCGTCCTCACCGGCTTCCCGCTCGCGGTCCGGTTCCCCGACGGCCCCCGCCACGACCTCGGCCTCTACGAGGCGATCCTGCTCCTGTCGCTCGGCGCGCTGCTCTGGACGCTGCACCGGCGGAACGCGCTCCGCGGCGCCCTCCTGCCGCTCCTCGCGGTCGTCTACGGTGGCGCGCGCTTCCTCCTCGACTTCCTGCGCGCGCGCGACGTCCCTTACGCCGACGCGCGCCACCTCGGCCTCACCTTCGCCCAGTACACCGGGGTCGCGCTCGTCGCGTGGGGCACGGCGCGGCTCGTCCGCGCCCGGCGGAGCGGCTTCGCCCCCGCCGCACCCCGGTGATAGAACGGGCGGGTGCGCGCCATCGTGCCCGCGGGCGCCGCCGCGCCCGACCCGCTCGCCGACGCCGAGGCGCGGCTGCGCGAGGCCGTCGCCGACGTGACCCGGCTCGACGCCGAGCTCGAGACGCTGTCGGACGAGCTCGCCGACTTCTCGCGCAGATGGGAGCGGGCGACCGGCGAGGTCTTCGCGGACCTCGCGGTCGCGGAGCGGCTCGTCGCGAGCCTGCAGCGCCTCGAGGACGGGCTCGCCGAGCTCGCGGCGGCGCTCCGGCGCGGCGAGCTCCCGCGGCGCCCGCGCCGGCGCCGGAAGGCGCGGCCGGAGGCCAAGGCAGCGCCGCGAGCGCAGGGGCAGCCGGATGAGGCTGCCCCCGAGGGAGCGGGGGGCTCGGGGGGGCGCGACGGCGAAGCCGGAGTGTCCCCCCGCCCGGATGACTTCCCCGAGCTGCTCCCGGCCGAGGTCGCGCTGAAGCGGCTCTACCGCCGCCTCGCCCGCATCCTCCACCCGGACCTCGCGCAGGGCGACGACGCCGAGCGCGTCCGGCTCGGCGAGCTCATGGCGCGGGTCAACGCGGCCTACGCGAAGGAAGACCTGACGGCGCTCGAGGTGATGGCCGAGAAGGTCGGCGCGGGCGAGCCTCCCGGCGACCTCACCCCCGAGGAGCGGCGGGCGAGCGTCGAGCGCCGCGCGGCGAACCTCGCGCGGATCGCGGCCTCGCTCGCCCGCGAGCGGGACCGGCTGGTCCGCAGCGACACCCATCGGCTCCGCGAGGAGGCGCGCCGCCGCGAGGCGGCCGGCGAGGACTACCTCGCCGCCTCGC
>JAHWYA010000444.1 GCA_020028115.1 Anaeromyxobacter sp. | reverse complement strand
CGCACCCGGAATAACCGGGATTTACGGTGGGTCCGCGGGCCTCGCCGCGCCGCGGTGTCTGGAGGCGAGCGCAGGGGCAGCCGGATGAGGCTGCCCCGGCCCCTCAGGGGGCCCCCAGCGATGAGCGCGGCTTCGCCGCGAGTACGGATCTCGAGCGAGCGGGGCCCCCGCATCGCGCAGCGATGCGGCTCCGGAGTCGGGGGGCGCGAGCTGCGCCGCAGGCGCAGAGAGAGCGTCCCCCCGTTTCAGAGCGCGTAGCGCTCGAGAGTCCGGCGGACGGCCTCGGCGAAGTGACGGCGCGCCGCCGCCGGCGCGATCACCTCCGCGTCCCCGCCGAGAGACAGGGCGAGGCGCGTCGTCCACTCCGCGCTCGCCCCCGCCACCTCGAGGATCGCGCCGCCGCGCTCGAGGCGCTTCACGAGGGCGAGGCCCGGGCGCGAGAGCGCCCAGCCGACCGACCGTGGCCCGACGCGGATCCGGATCGGGTCGCCCTCGGGGTCCGAGAAGAGCCGCGCGCGGGCGAGGTCCGCCTCGCCCGGCGGGTCGAACCGCTGGTCCGTCACCTCGACCTCGCGGACGCGGTCGAGCCGGAACGCGAGCGGGCGGCCGCGGGCCGGGTCGAGGCCGTAGAGGTACCAGTGGCCGAACCGCTGCGCGAGCGTCCACGGGTGGACGGCGCGCTCGGACTCCGCGCCGCGCGAGGCGGAGTGGTGCGCGAGCCGCACGACCCGCCGCTCCGCGATGGCGCGCTGGAGCCGCCCGAGCACCGAGTCGCGCGCGGGCGGCGCGCCCGCGTAGATCCGCTCGACGAGCTCGTCGAAGCTCGCGCGCCGATCGCGCGGGACCGAGTCCCGGAGCGCCTTGACCGCCCGCTCCCGCCCCTCGCCGCCGAGCGCGCGGGCGGCGGCCGCGAGCGCGGCCGCCTCGCTCTCGGTGAACCGCGGCGGGCGCGAGAAGCTCTGGTGGAGCGCGACGTAGACGCGGTCCCCCTCGACGTACAGGTCGAGGAAGTCGTCCGGCGCGAACGGCGGCGAGCCGACGCCGAGCAGGAAGTCGAGGTCCTCGAGCAGCTCGCGCTCGGTACAGCCGCAGCGCCGCGCGAGGTCGCGCACCGGGATCCCGGGGTGCCGCACCGCGTACGGCACGAGGAACAGGATGCGCCGGAGCCGATCGCGCGGGTCGTTACGGCGGGGGGACGCTCGCGTCGCTTCGCTCCGCTCGCGCCCCCCCGTCTTCACTGTCTTCGCCGGCGGCTTGCGGCGCGGGGCGGTCACGACAGCTCCTTCGCGAGGCCGGCGAGCGCGTCCTTCGCCCGCTGGCGGAGGTCCTTCGGCGCGAGCACCTCGGCGCCGTCGCCGAGGCCGAGCACGTGGCGGAGGAGCCCCTCCGTGTTCGTGGCGTCCACCTCGACCACGGCGCCGCCGCCCTCCTCCTTCACCCGCGCCCGCCCGCCGAACGAGGCGAGCACCTCGTTCGAGAGCGGCGGGTGCAGTCGCACCTTGCAGCGCACCGGCGCGTGGTGGGCGTACTCCCAGGTCTCTCGCGTCGCGTGATCGGCGAGCGAGAAGCCCTCGACCGGCTCGAAGTCGGGCGTCCGCGGCGCGGCCGCGTTCACCGCGAGCGACTCGATCCGCGCGACGTGGAACGTGCGGATCGCCTGCCGCATCCGGCAGAAGCCGACCGCATACCAGGCGCCGCCCTGCTGGAACAGGCCGTACGGCTCGACGTCGCGCTCCGTCCGCTCGCGCCGCTCCGCGCCGAGGTAGACGAGGTGCACGCGCTTCTTGTGGGCGACGGCGCGCGAGAGCTCCTCGATGCGCGACGCGGCGTCCGGCGCGGACTCACCCGACGACAGGTGGCGCGCGGCGAGCCCGGCGGCCTCCGACGCGCCCGGCGAGCGCGCCGCGAAGGAGAGCTTGTTCAGCGCGTGGGCGAGGTCGCGCGCGTACGGGAACGTCCCGTTCGCGAGCGCGGCGGAGCCCGCGAGGTACAGCAGCGCGAGGTCCTCGGGCGGGAGCTTCAGGTCCGGGAGGTAGAACTCGTCCTTGTCGATGAGGTAGCCGGCGGGGAGGTCCTCGTCGCCGGCCACCCAGCGGACGGGGATGCCGAGCTCGAGCAGATCGGCCTTGTCGCGCTCGAACTTGCGGATCGCGGCCTCGCCCTTGCCGCCGTAGTCGCCGGCGAACTGCTCCTGGATCTCGCGCCAGGAGACGGGCTCCGCGGCCTTGAGGAGGAGCGCCGCGAGATCGAGCAGCCGCTGATCCTTGTGCATCGGGGTCGAGAACGTGGCAGGCCAGCCGGCCCAAGTCAACGTGCAGGGACCGTGGTAGGATGACGTGCATCCCGGACGCAGGAGCGTGCGCATGGCAGGGCTCGGGCTCGGTCCATCCGACTTCGCGCTGTTCGAGATCGACGACCCCGACGAGCGCGCGGCGGCGCTCGACGCGACGCTCCAGCCGAAGCTCCTCGTGCTAGGCGAACAGTGCCTGCAGGGGCTCGGGCGGGTCGCGGGCGGGGAGCTCTTCGTGCACGCCGGCAAGGTCCCGCGGCGGAAGGGCCAGGCGCCCGAGGAGTCGCTCGTCGTCTTCTGCGACAGCGCGAAGGGGTTCCGCGGCCTCCCGTACCTCGGGGTCGTGATGACCCGCCTCCACCTCCACGCGCGCGTCGGGGTCCGCGGCGAGTCTCCCCGCCGCGCCGCGATGCAGCGCGCGCTCGACCGCGAGGCGGCGAACCTCGCGAAGAAGGGGAAGCCCTTCCGCAAGCTCCGCCAGTTCCAGGACTGGAACTTCGAGGAGCTGCCCGAACTCGCGCCGGCGCACTCGGCCGCGTTCTGGATCGAGCTCGGCGAGGAGCTCGCGCCGGGGCGGCCCGGGCTCGACGTGGGAATCTCGTGGACGCGGGAGGAGGCGCGGTCGCTCTCCGTCGGCGACCTGCTCGGCGTCTTCCGCGACCTCTCGCCGCTGTACAAGGTCCTCGCGAACGCGCAGTAGCGCGTGCGCCGTTCCTACCCGGCCTTCTGCTCGCTCGCGGGCGCGGGCGCCGCGGTCTCGGCGGGCTCGGCCGCGCCGCGCGCCGCCGCCTCCGCGAGCCGCCGCTCCTC
>JAHWYA010000049.1 GCA_020028115.1 Anaeromyxobacter sp. | reverse complement strand
CCGCCGCAGCGCGCGGCGTCGACGAAGGACGCGAGCGGCTCGACGGCCCGGCGCTCACCCGGGACGAGCGAGGCGTGGACGAGCCCGGCCGCCGCCGCCCCGTCGCGGATCGCCTGCGCGATGGTCCGGGGACCGGCCGCCGCCCCGGCGACGTAGACGCCGGCGATGCGCGTGGCGGTCGGCTCGAACGGGCTCGCGGCGCGATCGACGAGGAACCCGCCCTCGCCGAGGTCGAGCCGCAGGAGCCCGGCGAGCGCCTCCGCGCCCTCGGCCGGTCGCGCGGCGGCGTGGACGACGACGAGGTCGGCGTCGAACTGCTCCGCGCCGGCGGACGTCGCGAGGCGGACCCGGAGCCCGTCTCCGGCCGCGGTGACGCCGCCCGGCGCGAGCCGGCCGGCCACGAACTCGATCCCCTCCCCCGCGAGCTCGGCGGCGCGGCGGCGGAGCTGCGGGATCCGGTCGAGGTCGCCCGCGATCGCGACGCGCGCCGACGGCAGGCGCGCGCGGACGAGCGCCGCGAGCTTCAGGATCTCGAGCGAGGCGACGTCGCCGTCGTCGTCCGCCTCCGCCGCGAGCAGCACCGCGCGTGGCTCGCGCCCGCCCGCTCCGGCGATCGCGCCGTGCGTCGGGCCGTTCGGGTGCAGCATCCGCTCGAGCCGGTAGCTCGAGACGACGCCGTCGGGCCCCTCCACCTCGCCGGGCGTGAGCCCCGTCGCGACCACCACCGCCCCGACGGTGACGGTCCGGCGCTCGGGCGCGGCGCCGAGCGCCTCGAGCCGGACCGCGCCGAACGCGCAGGCCACGAGGCACGCCTCGCAGCGCTCGCCCCGCGCGCGCAGGCAGGCCGCGCCGTCGAGCACGGACACGTGCGGGAGGCAGCCGACGTACGGCAGCCCGATCGCCGGCGCCCGCGCGAGCCCGGCCGAGTAGGGATCCGGCCGGTCGGCAGGGCACGCCTTCGCGCACTCGCCGCAGCCGAGGCACGCGGCGGGGTCGACACCCCGGGGCGCGAGCTCGAGCTCGACCTCGAACCGGCCGGCCGCGCCGCGCACGGCGGCGACCCGCGCCCCGGTGAGGACCTCGATCCGCTCGTCGTGCAGCACGCGGTCGAGCACCGGCTCGAGGAAGCAGCTCGCGCACTCGCGCTCCGGGAAGACCTCGTCGAGCTGGTTCGCGAGCCCGCCGAGGACGAAGGCGCGCTCGGCGAGGAGCACCTTGCGGCCCCGGCCCGCGAGGGTGCGCGCCGCGGAGAGGCCCGCCGGGCCGCCGCCGACGACGAGGACGTCGGCGGCCACCTCGACCTCCTCGGCGGGGAGCGGCTCGTGAAGCGGGAGGCGGGCGAGCGCGGCGCCGACGAGCCGGCGGGCCCGCGCGGTCGCGGCGGCGGAGTCGCCCCCCAGCCACTCCACTTGCTCGCGCAGGTTCACCATCTGCAGGAGCCACGGCGAGCGCCCGGCGGCGGCGAGAACGCCCGCGAACGTCGCCTCGTGCTCCCGCGGGGAGCAGGCGGCGACGACGATCCGCTCGAGGTCCGCGGCCCGGATCCGCTCGGCGAGCCACGCCTTCCCCTCGGGGGAGCAGAGGACCGGGTGAATCGCGACGTCGGCCACGGGCCACTCCCGCGCCTCGAGCTCGCCGAGCCGGACGACCTCTCCGAGGTTCGGGCCGCAGCGGCAGAAGTAGAGCCCGGTCCGTCCGGCCTGGCCACTCGCCGGCGTCCCTGGAGCCCCCCGCGGCTGTTCGCGCGTCAAATGCCCTTCTCGCGCCTCAGTACTGGATCTGGATGACGGTCTTCACGCCGTCGCCGCGGATCGACAGCAGGGTCTTCTTGCGGCGGTCGCAGAAGGTCCGGATGTCCTTCTCGAAGGTGGGGCAGTCGCCGACGATCTCGACGACGGTGCCGGCGGGCGTCTCGGCGGTCTCGACGGCCAGCTTCAGGACGGGCTGCGGGCAGCGCATCCCGGTGCAGTCGATCCGCATCACGTTCAGTCCCAAACGTCTCGCCTCTCTGGATTCCACCGGCGCGCGCAGCGGCCGGGCGAGGAGCCCCGCCCGCGGCAGGCCGAGATTAGCCATACCGCCTGACCGGCGTCAAACGGGGGGGGCGCTAGTACTTCGAGTCCTCCGCCTCGATGAGGCGGTGGATCTCGTCGGCCGACGCGGCGCGCAGGATGGAGTCGCGGAAGCCCGGGTTCTTGAAGATCCGGCTGATCCGCGCGAGCGCCTTGAGGTGCGCGCCGGCCGAGTTCTCCGGCGCGAACAGCGCGAAGAAGAGGTGCGTCGGCCGGCCGTCGATCGCCCGGAAGTCGATCCCCTGCACGGCGCGCCCGAAGCTCGCCATGAGGCCGGGCAGCCCGGGAACCTTCCCGTGGGGGATCGCGACGCCCTCGCCGATCCCGGTCGAGCCGAGCTTCTCGCGATCGAGGAGCGTGTCGAGGAGCTTCTGGGCGTCCACCCGGTGCGTGGCCGCGAGCGGGCGGCAGAGCTCGGCGAGCACCGCCGGGCCCGTCGCGCCGGACAGGTTCGCGATCACCGCGTCGAACCGGAGGAACTCGACGATCTTCATGGTGGACCGGCGTCAGCTAACACAGGTGGCAACGCGACGGCAAGAAGGCAAGCCGGTGCGCGGCCGACCGGCGCGGAAGCGCTCCGCACCGGCCGGACGCCTCCGGGCCGGGAATCGCGGGGTCGCGCTAGCCCGCCCGCGCCTCGATCACTCCGAAGTTCCCGTCGTCGCGCTTGTAGACCACGTTGATCGCGAGATCCGTGGCGTTCTGGAAGACGTAGAAGCGCGCGTCGAGGAGCTCGAGCTGGAGGATCGCCTCGTCGACGCTCATCGGCTTCGCCTGGAACTGGGTGCTCTTCACGACGCGGTGGCGCGGGCGGTCCGGGTGCTCGAGCATGTCGAGCACGTCGTGCCGGACCTCCAGCGGCGCCGCCTCGGTCGCGTGGCCGTTCGTCTTGTGGTGGTCGTAGAGCCGCTCCTTGTGCTTCTTCAGCTGCTTCTCGATCCGCTCCGCGGCGGCGTCGATCGACGCGTACATGTCCTGGGACCGGCCGGTGCCGCGGAGCAGGAAGCGCCCCGCCTTCATGGTGATCTCGGCGTGATGGTCGAGGTTCTCGACGTGCAGGACCGCGTGGGCCTCGCCCGGCCGGTCGATGTAGCGGCCGACGTGCGCGACGCGCTCGCGGACGTGGGTCTTGAGGGCGTCGGTGGGCTCGAGATGGCGGAAGGTGATGTTCACCTGCATTGCCTCGCCTCCTTGGAACGAACGACCTGGAAATGCTTCGGCCGCGGCCGGCGGGGTCTGAAAACCCGCCGCAACCGCGGCCGACGCCGATGTTGCCCGGACTGGCAACATGCTCGAGAGCATCATAACAGGGGGCCGACCCGCGGGGATCGGGAGCGTGCTCCTCCGCGACGCTCTTGCGGGGCGTCCCGGGACGCGGCCGCACGGCGGGCCGTCCCGCGATCACGGCACGGGGCGGCGGGGCGAGGCGGCCCTCGCTTAGAAGTACTTCTTGCGCTTCGACGAGGGCAGGATCCCGAGGACCTCGCGGTACTTCGCGACGGTCCGCCGGGCGATCTCGATCCCCTGGCCCTTCAGGATCTCGACGATCTTCTGGTCGGAGTGCGGGTGCTTCGCGTCCTCGGCCGCCACGATCTGCTTGATGTGGTTCTTCACCGCCTCGCTGGCGATCTCGTCGCCGCCGGTGCGGTTGATGGCGGAGTTGAAGAAGAACTTGAGCTCGTAGATCCCCTGCGGCGTGTGGACGTACTTGTTCGTCGTCACGCGCGAGACGGTGGACTCGTGCATGCCGATGTCCTCGGCGACGTCGCGCAGGATGAGCGGCTTCAGGTACGCGATCCCCTTGTCGAGGAAGTCGCGCTGGAACTTCACGATCGACTCGGTGACCTTGAAGATCGTGCGCTGGCGCTGGTGGATCGAGCGGATGAGCCACACCGCGCTCCGCAGCTTGTCCTGGATGTACTCCTTCGCGTCGCCCGCCTTCCCGTTCTTCAGGGCCGCCCGGTACATCCCGGAGATGCGGAGCTTCGAGAGCCCGTCGTCGTTCAGGACCGTGACGTACTTGTCCCCCATCTTGTGAACGTACACGTCGGGGGTGATGTACTGCGGCTCCTCGCCGGAGAAGGCGCGGCCCGGCTTCGGCTCGAGGCGGCTGATCACCTTCACCGCCTTCACGACCTCCTCGATGGGGATCTTGAGGTCCTTCGCGATCGCCGCGTAGTTCTTCGACTCGAGGTGCTTCAGGTGCCGCTCGATGATCGCGACGATCTCGGGCGTGTCCGCGTTCAGCAGCCGCACCTGGTTCAGGAGGCATTCGCGCAGGTCGCGGGCGGCGACGCCGACCGGGTCGAGGAGCTGGACCCGCTTCAGCACCGCCTCGGCGTGCTCGACCCCGACGCCCGCCTCGAAGGCGACGCGCATGATCGGATCGCGTGGGGCCGCGTCGTCCGACTCGCCCTCCACCGCGGGCATCTTGAAGTACCCGTCCTCGTCGAGGTTCCCGATGACCAGCATCGCGACCCGCTCGTCCTCGGGGGAGAAGTTCGAGAGCCGAAGCTGCCAGACGAGGTGATCGACGAGGTCGGCCTTGCGCGTGAGCGTCGCCTCGTACCCGGGCATCTCCTCGTCGGAGAGGTTCCGGTTCGACGGCGCGGTGTGCCCCTGCAGCTGGTAGTGGTCGAGGTACTGGTCCCAGTCGATCTCGTTCGCGCCCTCCTCGCCCTTCACCTCCTGCGCCTTCTCCGCCTCCTTGGCGTCCGGCTTCGCCTCGTGGTCGGCGACCTCGGCCGGGCTCTCCCCGCTCTGGACCGGCTCCTCCTCGGGCTCGTCCGCGCCCTCGAGGAGAGGGTTCTCGGTCACCTCCGTCCGGATGAGGTCGACGAGCTCCATCCTCGAGAGCTGCAGGAGCTTGATGGCCTGCTGCAGCTGGGGAGTCATCACCAGCTGCTGCGTCATCTTGAGGTGCTGCTTCAGCTCGAGGGCCATCGGTCAGTTCACCGCCTGTTCGTCCAGCCGGAACTTCTCGCCGAGGTACACCGCGCGCGCCCTGGGCGAGGC
Source organism: Anaeromyxobacter sp. (assembly GCA_020028115.1). Taxonomy (GTDB): domain Bacteria; phylum Myxococcota; class Myxococcia; order Myxococcales; family Anaeromyxobacteraceae; genus Anaeromyxobacter. The sequence continues at coordinate 3,414 of JAHWYA010000049.1, read as the reverse complement.
GGCGATCTCGGCGGGCGTGCCCGCCTCCAGGATCGCCCCCGCCGAGAGGATGTACGCGCGCCCGCAGATGCCGAGCGCCTCGCGGACCGCGTGGTCCGTGATGAGCACGCCGATGCCGCGGTCGCGCAGCCCGCCGATGAGCCGCTGCAGCTCGCCGACCGCGATCGGGTCGACGCCCGCGAACGGCTCGTCGAAGAGGATGTAGCGCGGGCTCGAGAGCAGGCTCCGCGCGACCTCCGCGCGCCGCCGCTCGCCGCCGGAGAGCTGCTCGCCGAGGGAGTCCGCCACCTTGTCGAGGCGGAACTCGGCGATGAGCGCGCTCGACCGCTCCTCCCGCTCCCGGCGCGGCACGCCGAGCGCCTCGAGGACGCCGGTGAAGTTCTGGCGCACCGTGAGCCGGCGGAAGATGGACGCCTCCTGCGGCAGGTACCCGACGCCGAGCCGCGCCCGGCGGTGCATCGGCAGCCGCGTGAGCTCGACGTCGCCGAGGAGCACGCGCCCCGCCTCCGGCACGACGAGCCCGACGACCATGTTGAACGAGGTCGTCTTGCCGGCGCCGTTCGGCCCGAGCAGCCCGACCACCTCGCCCGGGGCGACGTGGAACGACACCTGGTCGACCACGCGCCGGCCGCGGTAGGTCTTCACGAGCCCCTCCGCGCGCAGGAGCACGGGCGCCTCCCCGGGGACGGTCACGGCCGCTTCTCCTTTCGCCGGCGCTCCTCGAGCGCCTGGCGCCGCTGCTCGACCTCGTCTCCGGGGAGCGTGATCCGGGCGCCCTCGAGCTTCGCCTCGTCCGCCTTGAGGTCGTAGACGAGCCGGGTGCCCCGGGCCTCCGTCCCCGCGTCGCGCAGGACGGGGTTCCCCTCGCAGACCACGCGCTCCGCGGCCTCCTCGAAGGTCGCCTGCTCGCAGGTCACGACTCTCCCCCCGCGCGCGAAGCGGACGTCCCCGGTGCACGAGGCGGTGACGATCTGCCCCGCCTCGTCGGTCTTGGCGACGATGCGGCGGCAGGTGAGCGTCGCGTCGTCGCGGGTGAGCGTGACGGGCTTCTTTCCCGTGAACGTCACCTCGCGCTTCTGGAACGCGTACTGGACCTCGTCGGCGTCGACGCGGATCGGCGCGCGGCGCGCCAGGGCGTCCGCCGGCCGCGCGGGGGGAGCCACGAGGGCGAGGGCGAGCAGGAGCGGGAGGGTCACCGCGCCCCCGGGAGGCCCGCGAGGAGCCGCGCGCCACCGCGCACGGCGATCTGGCCGGCGGCGGGGTCGAGGGTGAACCCCTTGCCCTCGAGCCGGTACCCCCGGCCGGCGACGACCACCGGATCGTCGCCGCGGACGAGGCCGTCCGGCTCGTACCGGGCGCGCTCGGTCCGCGCGGCGTCGTCGCCGCGGGAGACCACGACACCCCCGGTCGCCTGGAAGGAGCGGGACTGGAGCGACCCCTCGCCCGCCGGGGCGGTCACGCGGACCGGGATCCCTCCCCGGGGGAGCGTCGCCTCGAGGTTCCGGGCGCGGAGCTCGGAGGAGTCGCGCCGGAGCGAGGCGGTCTCCGACTCGCCCACCGCGCGCAGGACGTCACCGCGATACACGCGGAACCGGACGCCCTCGAGCCGGAGCTCCGGTGGAACTTCCTCGGTGCTCGGGCGCGGCGCGCCCCCGCAGCCGAGGGCGGCGAGGGCGGCTGCGGCGGCGATCAGAGACGCGTTCATCCTCATGCAAACGCGCTGAAACATAGCATTCTTTCCCGTGCGGATCGTAGGGCATAGACCTTGCTAAGCGTCGCCTCGCCGTACGGGCGCGAAAGCTCACGGGATTTCGGCACCGGCTTTGCTAGGGAGCCCCGGACGCGGGGTCGGGCGTGGTCTTCCACCGCTCGTGCATCCAGACCCACTCCACCGGGTTCCGCCGGATGGCCGCCTCCAGGACGGCCGTGCACGCGGCCGTCACCCTGATCGCCTCCGCTTCCCGGTCCGCGGCGTCCGGGTCGTACGGGATCTCGACCGCCTCGACCACGTGGCCGTCGCCGGGGTGCGGGCCGCGGCGGCGGCAGGTGCCGACCACCACGGGCGCGCGGAAGCGGAGCGCGAGGTCGGCGGCGGCGCGGGGCGTGTAGGCGGGGCGGCCGAAGAACGGGACGAACACGCCCTGCACGCTCGTGTCCTGGTCGATGAGGATCCCGAGGATCTCGTTCCGCTTGAAGCAGCGGATCATCGCCCGCGCGGTCGACGGGTCCTCGCGCCAGAGCGTCTCGACGCCCCCCGCACGGCGCGCCCGCTCGATCAGCACGTTCAGCCCGGGGTCGATGGTGGTCTTCGCGATGGTCGCCGCCGGCCACGGGCCGACCCTCGGGACCCGCTGCGCCATGAGCTCCCAGTTCCCGACGTGCCCCGCGACGTAGACGAGGCCGCGGCCGCGCGCGAGGGCGCCGCGGAAGACCTCCTCGGCGCCGGGCGCGAGCCCGACGTAGCGCTCGAGCGCGGCGCGCCAGCGGGGGAGCGTCACGACCTCCGCCGCGAGCCAGGCGAGGTGGACGAGCGAGGCGCGCGCGATCCGCTCGCGCTCGGCCGCGGGGAGCTCGGGCAGCGCGCGCTCGAGCTGCGCGAGCATCTGCCGGCGCGTCTCGCGGGCGAGGACCCACGCGGCGCGGCCGACCGCGGTCCCGACCGCGAGCGCCGCCCGGAGCGGCAGGAGCGACAGGAGCCGCACCGCCGCGACGAGGAACACCGAGCGGACGCGGCGCTTCGCGCGCTTTCGGAGCGGGACCGGCATGCGCCGCGGAAGCTACCAAAGATCCCGCCCCGCCGGTGCTTCGCCCGCGGGCCGGGCGGCCGGTATAGCCTCCGCGCATGCCTCCCCGCAGCACCGTCGACCGGCTCGAGCCGCTCGCGCTCGCCGCGGCGCTCGCCTCGCCGCTCCCGATGCTCCTGCTCGCGCCCGGGGGACCGGTGGCGCTCGGGCTCGTGCTCGTGGCGGGCGTCCCGCTCGTGGGGCTCTGGGCCCTCGTCCGGTTCCTGCGGCGGGGGAGGCGACGGCCGCTCCACCCCGCGCTCGTCCCGCCGCCGCTCGGGCCCGCGCCGCCCCAGCTCCGGGCCGGACCGTTCCGCGTACGGCGCCGCGGGCGCGCGGTCATCGAGGGGACCTGGGACGACGTCCTCGCGGCGGCGCGCGGCGGGCGGCTCGAGCCGTTCGACGAGGTCGAGGGCGGCGGCGTCGCGGTCGCGCCCGCGGACCTGTCGGAGCTCCTCCCGTACGTTCCGAGCGCGTGGGAGGCGCGCGTCCGGCGCGCCTACCTCGCCTACGTCGCCGCCGCGCTCGCCGCGGCCGCGGCGGGGACCGCGTTCCTCGCGTGGGCGCGCGCCCGGGGGGTGGCGCTCCGCGGCGACGCGGCGCTCGTCGTGCTCCTGTTCGCGGCCGCGCT
>JAHWYA010000443.1 GCA_020028115.1 Anaeromyxobacter sp. | reverse complement strand
CGCCCGCGCGGCTCGAGACGGCGAGGCAGGAGCCGGAGCCGTCGCCGCTCACCTTCGCGGAGGCGGTCCGCTTCCTCGAGGGGGTCGACGAGCGCGACGCGATCGCGAAGACCGTCCTCCGGTACGCCCGCTCAAAGTTCCGGCGCGCGGTCCTCCTCACCGTGCAGCGCGGCGCCGCGCACGGCTGGGCCGGCCTGGGCGAGAAGCTCGGGCCCGAGGCGGTGCGGCGCATCCACCTCGTCCTCGGCCCCGGCATCCTCGACACGGTGGTGAGGACGCAGGCCCACTTCCTCGGCCCGATCCCGAAGACCGAGGCGAACATCCGGCTCCTCAAGGCGCTCGGCGGCGGCGTGCCGGGGAACGCGCTCCTCGTCCCGATCCTCGCGATGGGACGGGTCGTGAACGTCTTCTACGTCGACAACGGCAAGGGCGGCACGGTGGACTCGGGCGACGTCGGCGAGCTGCTCATCCTGCAGACCCGGATCGCGAAGAGCTACGACACGCTGCTCGCGCGCGTCCGGTGATCCCGTGGCTCCCGGCCGCGCGGGCCCCGCCGCGGCCTCCGGCCGTGGTAAACACGCCTCCGTATGGCCGCGACCCTCCACTACTTCATGCTGCCCGACGACGAGCGCGCGCTCTTCCGCCACCTGGCGCGGCGCGAGCTCACGCTCTACCCCGAGCTCGTCCCGCCCGGTCACGAGCCGGTGAAGCTCGACGAGCACGCCGTCGAGAAGCTCGAGGGACCGTCCTGGTACATCGCGGCGGAGCGGCTCGGCCCCGTCATCGTCCACCCCATCAAGCGGGGTCCGGACAAGGGGATGCTCGCGATCGAGGAGGTCCCCTCGCCGGTGTTCCACTACGAGCGGTCGGTGCCGAACGACCGGGGCGAGATCCTCGGCGGCCGCCTGTGGGCGGAGCTCGACATCACCGACGACGTCGAGGACAAGCGCGGCAAGCCCCTCGCCCTGAGGTCGCTCTTCCAGGAGATCCACGACCTCTTCCGGAAGAACTGGCGCCGGAGCGATCCGAAGGGCTTCTGGGTGGGGCCGCACGCCGCTGCGGCCTGGAAACGGGGAGACCTCGTCCTCCGCGAGGCAGGTCACAAGGGGAAGGAGATCGGGGTCTGGCGGTGAGGCGCGCTCCGGGCCGGGGCTCGCCCGCCCGGGCGGGACCCGGACGGCCCTGCGCGAGGTTGACGCGACGGCCCGGTCCCGGTACATGGTGCCGCTTGACCATGGGCCCCGTCCCTCGCTATAAGGCCGCGCTCGCAGCGGTCTTTCTCTCGCTCCCGGGGATCGCTCCGGCCGCGGAGAAGACGGGCGGCGCGATCCTCCCCGACGACTCGGCGAAGATCGGGGAGAATCGGTTTCGTAGCCCGAAGAGCTACGAGGAGACCTTGAAGTTCTATCGCGGGGTGTACGGACCGCGGTATACGAGGCGCCCCATCGCCGACACGCCGGCGGTGAAGGCGGTTCACATCGAGAACCCGGACGCGAAGCCCGGGCAGTGGGAAGGGCTGAACGTCTACGAGCTGAAGAACGAAGCGAGGATCTTCGTGCTCGTGAGGAAGAGATGAGGTCTTGGGGGATCGTCTAACGGCAGGACGCCAGCCTCTGGAGCTGGCTATCTAGGTTCGAATCCTAGTCCCCCAGTAACTGCTGAACGTGAGTCGGGCGTTGACTGCCGCAGCGCCCGCGGGTAGGAAATCGAAGGCTCTGGCCCGTTAGTCTAGCGGTCAGGACGTCGGCCTCTCACGCCGAAAACATGGGTTCAAATCCCGTACGGGTCACCATCTGTGCCCCGCTCACTTCGTCCGGTGAGCGGGGTTTTTCTTTTCCGGCGCCGGCTCGCCGGTGCGAGCCCGGGCGCTGCCGCTGATCCGGCGGCCGGGTTGGACTATCCTGCCCTCGCGGGCGCGCTGCCGCGGCGCACCCGACCCCGCCCCGCGCATGCGCCCGACCCCGCAGCCATCGCAGCCCGTGCCCGCGGCCTCGCCGCCGGTGGGGTCCACCTGGGTCGAGCTCGCCGTCCTCGCGCTCGCGACGGCCCTCGTCTACTCGAACACCTTCCACGTCCCGTTCCAGTTCGACGACTACGCCCTCCTCCAGAACGCCGCGCTCACCGAGCTCTCCAACCTCTGGCCGCCGCACGGGGCGCGGTGGCTGGGCGACCTCTCCTTCGCGCTGAACCACCGGCTCGGAGGATGGGAGCCAGTCGGCTACCACGTCGTCAACCTCGCCATCCACGCCGGGAACGCCTTCCTCGTCCACGCGCTCGCCGCGGCGACGCTCCGTACCCCCGGCGCCCGGGCCGCCGACGCGGGCCCGCTCGTCCGCCGCTTCCTGCCCCTCGCGGCGGCCCTCCTGTTCGCGCTCCACCCGCTCGCGACGCAGGCCGTCACCTACGTGGTGCAGCGGTACGCCTCCCTCGCGACGCTCTTCTTCCTCGCCTCGATCGTGCTGTACGCGCGGGCCCGGCTCGCGCTCGACGGTGAGGACCGCTCCGTGCGCCGGGGCGTGGTCCTCTACGCCGGGTCGCTCCTCGCCGCCGCGGCGGCCATGAAGACGAAGCAGATCGCCTTCACGCTGCCGGTGGTCGCGGCGGCGTGGGAGCTCCTGTTCCTCGGCGGTCGCCCGCGCCGGCGGCTCCTCCTCCTCGTGCCGCTCGCCGCGACGGCGCTGCTCGTCCCGCTCGCCCACCTCGGCGAGGCGGGGGAGGTCGCCGGCGTCCCCGCCGAGACCGCCGCGATCCCGCGCGGCGTGTACCTCCTCACGCAGACGCGCGTCGTGCTCACGTACCTGCGGCTGCTGCTCCTCCCCGTCGGCCAGAACTTCGACTGGGACTTCCCGCTGTCGCGCTCGGTGCTCGACCCGCGGGTCCTCGCGTCGCTCGTCGTGCTCGCCGGGCTCGCAGCGGCCGTCGCCGGGCTCCTCGTGCACGCGCGGAGGACGGGGCGCGGCCCGGGCCTCCTCGTCTTCTTCGGGGCCGCATGGTTCTTCGTCACGCTGTCGGTCGAGTCGTCGGTGATCCCGATCCGCGACGTGCTCGTCGAGCACCGGGTGTACCTCCCCAGCGCCGGCGCGGCCCTCGCGCTCGCGGCGGCGTGG
>JAHWYA010000442.1 GCA_020028115.1 Anaeromyxobacter sp. | reverse complement strand
TCGGCCGTCGCGAGCGGCACGCCCCGCGGGCTGAACGGTGTGTGGGGGAGCGGCGCGACTGACGTGTGGATGGTCGGCGACGCCGGGACGATCGTGCACTGGGATGGCGCCGGCCTGTCGACGACGAGCGCCGGAACGGCGGCGCTGCGGGGCGTATGGGGCAGCGGCGCGAGCGACGCGTGGGCGGTCGGCGACGCCGGGACGATCGTCAGGTGGAACGGGGCGGGCTGGGATCCGAGCGCGAGCGGCACCACCACGGCGCTGCGCGCGATCTGGGGCAGCGGTGCGAGCGACGTGTGGGCGGTCGGCGACGCGGGGGCGATCCTCCACTGGAACGGGAGCGCCTGGAGCGGCCAGAACGTCACCCCTCACGCGCTCCGCGCCGTGTGGGGCTCCAGCGCGGGCGACGTCTGGGCGGTCGGGGACGGCAGCACGGTCGCGCGCTGGAACGGCGCCGCGTGGTTGCTCGGCCCGGCGCTCGGCGGCTACGTCCGCCGCATCGACGGCGTGTGGGGAACCGGCCCGAGCGACGTGTGGATCGCCTCGGAGAACGGGTGGGTGAACCGCTGGGACGGCGTGCAGTGGAAGCTCGTGAACACGGGCGTCACGAGCGAGCTGTTCGCGGTGTGGGGGACGGGCCCGGGAGACATCTGGTTCGCCGGCGCGATGGGCACCATCGCGCACTCGGCGGGCGCGGCCGCGACCGCCGTCACGACGGCGAGCACCACGTACCCGCTCCACGGCGCCTGGGGAACGGGTGCGAGCGACGTCTGGTTCGTCGGCGAGGCGGGGACCATCCGGCGCTGGAACGGCACCACCGTCGCGGCGTACTCGAGCGGCACGACGTACGCGCTCGAGGGCGCCTGGGGCAGCGGCGCGAACGACGTGTGGGCGGTCGGCTACGGCGGGACGGTCCTGCACTGGAACGGGACGGCGTGGGCCAGCGTCGACGTCGGCGGCACGCCGGTGTGGCTCCTCGACGTGTGGGGCAGCGGGGCGAGCGATGTGTGGGTCGTGGGCTATCTCGGGACGATCCTCCGCTACAACGGGACGTCCTGGTCCGAGGTGCAGGGCGGCGGGTTCGGCGCGCCCGCGTTCGGCGGCATCTGGGGCAGCGGTCCGAGCGACGTGTGGTTCGCGGGCGACCTCGGGACGGTCCGCCACTGGACCGGCACGTGGTCCGACGTGTCCCTCCCGTCCGCCTCGATGTGGCTCGAGTCCGTCTGGGGGAGCGCCGCGAACGACGTGTGGGGCGTCGGCGGCGTCGGGGCGATCGTGCAGTGGAACGGGAGCACCTGGTCGACGGTGGCGAGCCCGACGACCCGCACGCTGAACCGGGTGTGGGGCACCGCCGCAAACGACGTCTGGGCGGTCGGCGAGGGCGGCACGATCCTCCACTGGGACGGCAACGACTGGACGCTCCAGGACGGCGGGACGCCGAACGATCTCGACGCGGTCTGGGCCGTCGGGACGACGACGTTCGTCGCCGGCGACGGCGGAGCGATCCTGCAGCGCGTGCCGTGAGGGCCCGCGCGCGCGAGTCAGTCGAGCCCTCTGTCCTCGTCAATGTCATGCGCGACGACGTGATCGCGCGATCGCGAGACAGGAGGCTGCCTTGGACGTGAGCGCATATGTTCGCGTCCTGTTCATCGCACGTATTTCATGTCAAACGGATGGAGCATCCCGCCCGTCCCCTCGTAACGCACGGCGGCTGCTCAGTGCGCCGTCTTCGACAAAGACATCGCTCAACGCGATCGAGAGCGAGAACAGGCACTACTTCCTCGATCGAGAGCACAGCGGGATGGTGCGCGGGTATACGGTCGACGAGTTCATGGCCCTCGTCGACGCGGGGAAGGCCCCGCCGGCGGACGTTCCACCGGCGCCGCGACCTACCGCGGCTTCACGACCCCCCGCGCCCACGCGGGCACGGGTTCGTGCACCGCGACGAGCGCGCCACGCTCGAAGGTCGCGACGGCCCGGAACGGGTGGTCGGCGTCGCCGTTGTCGAAGACGAGCACGTGCGGGACCTCTCGGACGGCGCGGGCGAGGTTCGCGAGCGTTCGCGGGAAGCGGGCCTCGAGCTTCTCGGTCGGGACGTCGTGGCCGCCGGCGAGGACCCGGTGGACGACGCGCGCCTCGGAGAGGGCGACGTCGGCCACGCCGATGAAGCACAGGACCACGGTGTAGCCCTGGGCGACGGCGTCGGCGAGGAAGGCGAGCTTCTCGCCGGTGGGGTCGGAGAAGACCGTCTCGAAGACGAAGCTCTCCCGCTCGCGCACGAGCGCGGCGCGCACCTGCGCGGCGAGCTCCGCGGCCTCGTACGCCGTCGTCTCGAGCTCGCGCGCGAGGTCGTCGGCGTTGACGTACCGCAGCCGGAGCTGCGCGAGGTGAGCCCGGTAGAAGGTCGTCTTCCCGGCGCCGTTCGGCCCCGCGATGGCGATGACGACCGGACGCCGATCGAGCGGCAGCGTGTCCGCGAGCGACGTCATCGGCCGAGCGCGGGCGCGCGGCTCAGTGGTCCTTCACCGGGACGAAGGTCCGCTTCACGAACCGCCCGACCGTCCGCGTCCCGTCCGCGTCGATCTTCATGACCAGCCCGGCGCGGCCCGGCGCGGACGAGAACCGCGGGTACGGAGCGGACGCGACGGCGGCGGCGGAGCGCGCTCGCCCAGACGGCGTGTCGATGTCCGCGAGCCGCTGCGAGAGCAGCGGCACGGGCTCACGACGCTTGAGCTTGAGGGCGGTGGTGGGACGGACGGCGGCGTCGACCGCGCGTCCAAGGCGCGCCCAGTACTCGATCTGCCCCGCGATCGAGCGCTCGGACTCCTCAGCGACGAGCCGGGCGTCGAGCATCAGGTTGTCGGAGAGCTTCACCGGCTGACCCATGAGGACGAAGGTAGCACCGTGCTACCTGCCGCGCAAACCCCGCCCGGGACGGCGGCGGCAGAGGCGCGGACGCGGATCGAGCCTCGGCCAGGCGCAACCCATCAGTCGAGCCCGCGCGCGTACAGCTCGTCCTCGTCGAGCCCGAGGAAGTGGCCGACCTCGTGGATGAGGGTGATCCCGATCTGCTCGGTCAGCTCGGCGCGCGTCCGCGCGAAGCGCTCCAGGT
>JAHWYA010000441.1 GCA_020028115.1 Anaeromyxobacter sp. | reverse complement strand
AGACGACGTCGGCGCCCCGGCCGCCGGTGAGCGCGCGCACGCGCGCCGGCACGTCCTCGCTCCCCGCGCGGATCGTGTCCTCCGCGCCGAGGGCGCGGGCGCGCTCGAGCTTCTCCGGCGAGCGGCCGACCGCGATGACCCGCGCGCCCCGCAGCCGCGCGACCTGCACCAGGCCGAACCCGACCGCCCCCGCGCCGAGGACGACGACGCGGTCGCCGAGCCCGACCCGCGCGAGGGCGCAGGCGTGGACGGCGGTCGTGACCGCGCACCCGATGGGCGCCGCCTCCGCGTCCGGGACGTGGGCAGGGAGGGGGACCGCGTTCCGCGCCGGCGCGACCACCCGCTCGGCGAAGCCGCCGTCGGTGACGAAGCCGTGCTCGGCCCGGAGCGCGTCGCAGAGGTTCTCGTCGCCGGCGAGGCAGAACCGGCACGTCCCGCAGCCCGCGTAGTAGAAGACGATGACCCGCTCGCCGGCGCGCTCCGCCGGCACGCCCGCGCCCACCGCCTCGATCCGGCCGACGATCTCGTGCCCGAGGGTGAGCGGCGCGACACCGAGGTCGAGGAGCCCGGACAGGAAGTGCAGCTCGGTCCCGCAGAGCCCCGCGGCGCCGACCCGCACCACCACCTCGCCCGGCCCGGGCGAGGGCTCCGGAACGACCTCGAGGCGGAGCGGCTGCCGCGGGCCGTGGTAGCGGAGCGCACGCACGGGCCCACCGCTCACAGGTCGAAGCAGTGCGCGAACAGGATCTCGTCCTTCCGCGCGCGGACCCGCTCGACCACCGCGTCGGGCGGGCGCTCGTCGAGGTCGATCGCGCACGACGCGGCGGCCGCCTCCTCGAAGACGGTGTTCCGGATCTCCTGCGCGTTGATCCCCGCCTCGCGCACGATCGAGAGGACGTTCGCGATCACGCCCACCCGGTCGAGGTGGCGGACGACGAGGCGCGCGCGGGCGGGCGTGTGCCGCGCGACGTTCACGCAGTTCGGCACCTGGCCGGTCCGCACGTAGCTCTCCACGATCCGGACGGTCTCGCGCGCGATCGCCTCCTGCGCCTGCTCGGTCGAGGCGCCGATGTGGTGCGTGCCGTAGACGCCGGGGAGCTTCGCGAAGGCGCTGTCGAACTCCGCCTGGCCCTTCTCCGGCTCGCCCGCGAAGACGTCCGTCGCGACGCGGAGCCGCCCGGCGCGGACCGCCTCGGCGAGCGCGGCCTCGTCCACGACCTCGGCGCGGGCGGTGTTCACGAGCGCCGCCCCGGGGCGCATCGCCCCGAGCACCTCGCGCGACACGAGCCCGCGGGTCTCCTTCGTGAGCGCGACGTGGAGCGAGAGGAAGTCCGCCTCCCTCGCGAGCGCGAGGAGGTCCGGCGCGCGCTCGACGCCGAGGGCGCGGGCGGTCCGGTCGTCGAGGGAGCGCGACCAGGCGACGACCCGCATGCCGAGCGCGAGCCCCCGGCTCGCGACCTCGCGCCCGATGGCGCCGAGGCCCGCGAGCGCGAGCGTCCGGCCGAAGAGCCCGCGCGCCTCGGAGAAGCTCTTCTTGTCCCAGCGCCCGGCGCGGAGCAGCGCGACGTTGTCGGGGATCCGGCGGTCGAGGGCGAGGACGAGGCCGATGGCGAGCTCCGCCACCGCGATCGAGTTCTGGCCGGGACAGTTTGCGACGAAGACGCCGCGTCGCGACGCCGCCGCAACGTCGATCGTGTTCACCCCGGCGCCGGCACGGACGACGAGCGACAGCGCCGGAGCCGACTCGAACACGTCGGCCCCCACCTTCTTCGAGCGGACGACCAGGACCGACGCGTCGCGCGCCGCGGCGGCGAGGTCCTTCACCGGGAGGTCGGGCCGGTGGTCGATGGTGAGCCCCAGGGCGGCGAGCGGGGCGAGGTGCTCCTTCGGGAACGCGTCGGCGACGAGGAGGGTCCGCATGGGGCCGCACGTAATGCACCGGCCGCCCGCGTGCCGCCTGCCCGGGCGGGGGTGGCGGAACGTTCGGCCCGAGGGGGGCGCGGTTGCTTGCCCGACCCCCGGGAACGCTGCCAAAAGGTCCCATGCCCCGAACGACCCGCACCCTCGCCCTCACCCTCGCGGCGGCGCTCGCCGGCGCGTGCTCGGCCCGTGCCGAGAAGGCGGCGCTTGATCCCGGTCGCGCTCGCCCGCGGCGACGGCGCCGAGACGCGCGTTCCGATCGCGATCATCGGCGGCCTCCTCACCTCGACGGTGCTGACGCTCGGGATCGTGCCGGTGGTCTACTCGCTCATCGACGGGCTCCGGAACCGCTTCCGGCGCTCGGCGAGGCCGGACGAGCCCGCCGCGCCGCCCGAGCCGCACGAGCCGCAGGTCCGCGTCGCGGTGAAGTAGGGGGCACGGGCGCGGAGCGCCCGAAGTCGAAGGGCGCTAGGACCTGCGCGCGGGCGCGCCGGTGGCGAGGCGGACGAGCGCGGCTTGCTGCGAGCCCGCCAGCACGACGAGCCCGAGGGCACGGGCGCGGCGCCTCAGCCGCGCGCGGCAGCGCCTCGCCTCACCCGAGGCGACGTCGCGGGAGCGCCACACGAGCCAGGTGACGAGCCCGGCCGCGAGCGGCGCCGCGATGAGCGCGAGCAGCAGCCCCATCGCGACGACGACCGAGCCACCGACGACGAGCGCGGCCGTGAGGAGGAGGCCCTCCGCGAGCCCGAAGGCGCGCCGCGCGAGCCCCGGGCGACCCGCGAGGCGGGCGGCGGACGGGTGCAGCAGGACGGCGGTTCCGGTCGGCATGACGGCCCTCCGACGCGCAGCTCGTGCGCGCAAAAAGCGCGCGACGCCATGAAATCACGTTTATGACGTTCTGTCTCACCCCCGCCGGAGGGAACACGGGCGGTTGCTTCGCGGCCGAAGCAACCGACGGGAAATCCTGCGGAAAACGGCCTCGCTCGCGCCGCCGGGAGATTACTCTCGGTCGGGTCGAAGTAGGTCCGCATGTAGCGCATCCGGCAGAGCGCCGTCTGCGCGTACCGCAGGATCGCGCGGAGCCGCTCGCGGTCGAGCTCGTTCCGCCGTTCGTAGGTGCCGAGGAACGCGTCCCACTCCTCGGCGCTCTCGAAGTCGCGCGTCTTCCGGAAGCCGCCGCCGCGGCGCCCGGCGAGCCCCATCGTCCTGAGGAGCGAGAGCACGACCTGCGCGCGCCGCGCGCCGAGCCCCGCCGCCTCCCCGAGCCGCGCGAGCGTCGCGCTCCGCCCCTCCGCGCGCGCGAGCGCGGTCCACATGGTGCGCAGCTCGTCGCGGGTCGGGTACCGCCCGCCGAGGAAGAAGCTCTGGATGCGCTCGTCCTCGGGCCGGTAGAGGAGGACCGCGCGCGCCGGCTTCCCGTCACGCCCCGCCCGCCCCGCCTCCTGGTAGTAGCTCTCGACCGAGTCCGGGAAGTTCCAGTGCGCGACGAAGCGGATGTCCGGCTTGTCGATCCCCATCCCGAACGCGTTCGTCGCGGCCATCACCGCCGCCTCGCCCGACATGAACCGGCGCTGCGCGTCCTGGCGGTCCGCCGCGCGTCGCTTGCCGTGGTAGAGCTCCGCCGCGATCCCGGCGCGGAGGAGCCGCGCGTGGACCTCGGTCGCGCCGCGGATCGTCGCGCAGTACACGATCCCCGGGCCGCCCTCGCGCGCGAGCGCGAGGAGCGCGTCCTCCTTCGAGGCCGCGTCGTCCGAGCTCCGCACCTCGAAGAAGAGGTTGTCCCGCTCGATCCCGGTCGACACGACGAGCGGGTCCTCGAGCCCGAGCTGGCTCACGACGTCGTCGACCACGCGCGGCGGCGCGGTCGCGGTGAGCGCGAGGATGGGGGGGCGGCCGAGGGCGCGCGCGGCGTCGCGGAGCCCGAGGTACGCGGGCCGGAGCTCGTGGCCCCACTGCGAGACGCAGTGCGCCTCGTCGACGACGAGGAGCGAGACCGCCTGCCCGCGGAAGGCCTCGAGGCCGGCGGGCGTCGCGAGCCGCTCGGGCGTCACGTACACGACGTCCCGCTCCTCGGTCTGATCCTGCATGAGGGCGCTGAGCGGAGAGACGACCACGGTCGTGCCCGGCAGGAGGATCGACGGGAGCTGGAAGGTGAGCGACTTCCCCTCGCCGGTGGGCAGGACCCCGATCGCGTCGCGCCCGGACAGGGCCGCCTCGAGGAGCTCGCGCTGCCCGCGGCGGAACCGCCGGACGCCGAAGCGCTCGGCCGCCTCCACGCGCACCTTCTCCCAGTCGATCTCGCGCCGCGTCACCCCCGCACTTTGGGTCGGGGCGGCGCGGCGGGCACGCCCTGAGTGCATCCCGTGACCCGGCGGCGCAGCAGGCGTCCTGGGTCACGGGATGCGCTCTAACGCCAGGCCCCGGGGCGCGCGTACGCCAGGGCGACCGGGACCTCGTCGAGGTACGCGCCCGCCACCGGGCGCGCCGAGCGGAAGGCGGACCACGCGCGGTACTCCGCGTCGCGGGACCCCTCGAGCGTCACGACCGC
>JAHWYA010000440.1 GCA_020028115.1 Anaeromyxobacter sp. | reverse complement strand
CGAGCTCGCCGAGCGCGAGGAGCGCCGCCTCGTCGAACGCGGGGACCATCGTCGAGCGGATGACGGTGATGGCGCCCAGCACGCGGCCGCGCGCCACGAGGGGGAGCGCCGCGAGCGACTTCGGCTGCATCGCGCGCAGCACGGCGAGGTGGCGCTCGTCGTGGGTCGCCCACGTCATGATCGCCTGCGAGACCTCGCGGTACACGCGAGGCGCACGATCGCGGATGGCCTGCGCGCTGGGCGTCGCCCAGCCCGGCCCGAACCCGATCGACCGCATCTCCTTCGCGAGGGACGCCTTCGTCGGATCGGCGTGCCCAACCTCCACGCGGCGGGGGACGCCGTCGTCGCCGACGAGGTCGACGAAGCACCAGTCCGCGAGCTTCGGCACGAGCGCGCCGACGAGCGTCCGCACCACGGCGGGGACGTCGAGGGCGGCCTCGAGGAACGCGCGGTCGATGGGGACGTCCTCGGCGCCGCGCTCGCGGCGGAGCGCCTCCGTGGCGCGCTGGGCAAGCGTGAGGCTCGCGTCCTGCTGCGATCTCTCGACCATCGGGGTCTCCAGTTCCAGGAGAGCATCTCTCCGGACCGCGGCGCGTACAACCCCGGGCGCGGCGTGGCGCCGCACCGGGCGGGGGCTCGCTTCCGGAGGCTGCCCGGCTAGGACGTGGTCTTCGCGGGGGAGCCGACCGGGAGCGCGACGACGCGGTTCCGGCCCTGCTCCTTCGCCGCGTACAGCGCCCGGTCGGCGGCGTCGAGCAGCTCGCGCTCGGTGCGGCCGGGGATGAACTCGGTGAGGCCGATCGAGACGGTGACGCCGATCGACACCGTGACCCCGAGCTCGTGGCCCTGCCAGCTGAAGCGGCTCTTCTCCACCGCCCGCCGGATGCGCTCCGCGAGGGCGCGCGCCCCGTCGAGCGCCGTCTCCCGCGCGATGACGACGAACTCCTCGCCGCCGTACCGGGCGATCACGTCCTCCTTGCGGACGGCGGCGCGGAGGACGAAGGCGACCATCTTCAGCGCCTCGTCCCCGGCGAGGTGCCCGTTCTCGTCGTTCACCGCCTTGAAGTGATCGATGTCGACGAGGAGGAGCGACAGGGGGCGGTCGTGGCGCTGCGCCGCAGCGAGCTCGGAGCCGAGCCGCTCGTCGAGGTGGCGCCGGTTGTAGAGGCCGGTGAGCGCGTCCTGCAGGGCGCCCTCGGCGAGCCGCATCTGGTAGAGGGCCTCGAGCTCGTCCGCCCAGATGAACTTGAGGATGGTGTGGCCGCCGATCTGGATGCGCGCGCCGTCCTCGACGTGCGCCTCCGGCACGCGCTTGCCGTTCACCCAGGTGCCGTTCGCGCTGTCGAGGTCGACGAGCCGGGCGCCCTCGCCCTGGACGTGGATCGTCGCGTGGCGTCGCGAGACCCCGTCGTCGCGGATCGGGACGTCCGCGTCGTCGCGCCGCCCGAGGAGCAGGTCGCGGCCGGCGCCGAGGGGGAACATCTCGCCGAACTGCGGGCCGGCGAGGACGAGGAGGTAGGCGTGCTTCACCGACGAGGTCGGGAACCGCGGGATCGCGGTCCAGGTGACCTCGTGCTCCTCGCCGGGTGGCTTCGGCTGCTTCGCCATCGGTGCTCCGCCCCCGGATGATACCCCGGTCCCGGACCGTGCCGCGACCGCCTCGTCCGGTTTGCCGGGACCTGCGGCGGCGGGGCGCGTTGACCGCCGCCCGGCGGGCCGTTACGGCAGCGGCGGAGGGTCGATGATCCGGTACGGACCGGCGGGCTGGGAGTATCCGGACTGGGCCGGCGTCGTCTATCCCCGCGGCGCGCCCCGGAGCTTCGACCGCCTCGCGCACCTCGCGCGGTTCTTCTCGACCGTCGAGGTGAACGCGACGTTCTACCGCCCGTTCGGCGCGGACGTCGCCGCGCGCTGGTGCGAGCGCGTCGCGGACGCTCCCGCGTTCCGGTTCGGCGCGAAGGTGTGGCGGCGGTTCACGCACGAGCGCGCCGAGGCGTTCACCGGCGAGGACGTGGCGCAGGCGCGCGCCGCGCTCGACCGGCTCCACGCGGAGGGGCGGCTCGGCGCCGCGCTCCTGCAGTTCCCGTGGTCGTTCAAGCGCGAGCCCCCCTCGGAGGAGTGGCTGCGCGGCGTGCTCTCGGCGCTCGAGGGGCTGCCGCTCGTCGTGGAGGTGCGCCACGCGTCGTGGGACGCGCCGGAGGTCCTCGAGGAGCTCGCCGCGGCGGGGGCGGGGATCGTGAACGTGGACCAGCCGCTCTTCCGCCGGTCGATCCGCCCCGCGGCGCGGGTGACGGCGCCGGTCGCCTACGTCCGCGTGCACGGCCGGAACTACCGCGACTGGTTCCGGAAGGGCGCGGGGCGCGACGCGCGGTACGACTACCTGTACACGCAGGGCGAGCTCGAGCCGTGGGCGGAGCGCGTCCGCGAGCTAGCGGACTCCGCGCGCGCGCCGGACGTCTACGTCGTCACGAACAACCACTTCGGCGGCCAGGCGGTCGCGAACGCGAAGATGCTCGAGTCGATGGTGGAGGGGCGGAAGGTGGAGGCGCCTCCCGAGCTCGTGCGCGCGTTCCCGGAGGCGCTGGAGCCGTTCGTGGTGTGAGGGGTCGAGGTCGAGGTCGAGGTCGGGGTCGAGGTCGGGGTCGAGGTCGGGGTCGGGGTCGAGGTCGAGGTCGGGGTCGAGGTCGAGGTCGAGGTCGAGGTCGAGGTCGAGGTCGGGGTCGAGGTCGAGGTCGAGGTCGGGGTCGAGGTCGAGGTCGGGGTCGAACGCGTGGCCCACGCGCAAGCTCGCGCCACCTGCGGTGGCACTGCGCTAGGATGAAACGGCCTGTCAATCGGCAGCGTTCGTCTGCTGTATCTCCTGTTCAGTTCGTTCGCGCAGCGGGAGTCCGAGCAACGGACGGGCGGGCGTGCACCGACGACGAGTCACTCTAGGATTCGCGGGTTGCCTCTCGGCCGAGCCGCATGACAGTGAGCCGTCCGGAGCTGCCTCTCTCTTGCAACGCGGATCCGTGGGTCGTCCACGGTGCGGCTCCTTCGGTCGGCGAAAGGAGCCGCACCATGGACGACAACCACGTCACCTCCACTCCCGCTTCCCCCGCTTCAGCCGCTTCTCCCGCCTCA
>JAHWYA010000439.1 GCA_020028115.1 Anaeromyxobacter sp. | reverse complement strand
GCCTGCGGCGGCTGCGTGGCTCGAGGGTCCGGCGCAGGCGCGGGCGCCGCCGCCGGGGGCCTTCGGCGCAGAGCCGCGGGCGGGACGGCAGGACACGGCGCGCGCGGACTCGAGCGGCTCGCGTGGCCGCCCGCGGATGCGCCTCCGGCCCCCGGCGGCGGCGCAGGGTGCGCCTGCGCCTGTCAGCGCGGGGCCCTCACGCGAGGAAGCTGGAGAACCGCACTCCTCGCGCCGAGTCCGCCATCGGCACCGCGAACCGCAGCGCGTAGCCCCGGGACGCCGCGGGCGCCGCGCTGTCGCGCCGGCCCACGTGAAGGCAGGCGCTCCGCGCGTGGATGGTTCTGCTCGCATGCGCGGCGACGGATGTCTGAGCGCCCGCAGGCGCCCTGGCGCTCTGCGGGCGCGAGTTCCGGAGCCGCGCCGGGAGCTGCCCTCGTCGCGCGCGAGACCGCTCCGCGTGCGCCGGAGCGCCGCGGCGCGCGGCGTTCCGGTGGCGGAGCGCGGCTCGTCCACCGCCCCCCGCCCGGTCTCCGGAGCGCCGCTCGTCGCCCGAGACCGCGACGGACTGCCGGACGTTCCACGTGGAACACGCGGACCTTTCAGCGGACTCGCCCGACGAGCGCAGACCGCTCACCGCCGCCAGGCGGCGACCGCGCGCGCGGACCTGGACAGCGGGAGCTCGAATCGGTCGAGCCGCTCGAGCCGGAGCCCCTGGGTCTCGCCGAGCGCCTCGAGCCTTCCGCGGTCGACGTCGCGCCCGAGCATCGCGACGAGCACGCCGCCGCCGGCGAGGTAGCGGGCGCCGAGCGGGACCCATGCCTCGGGATCGGCGAGGGCGCGCGACACGACCGCCTCCGCGCGGGGGAGCTTCTCCTGCTCGGGCTCCCCGCCGGCGCGGACCGCCACGGCGCGGACGTTCACGGCGAGCTCCGCCGCGACCGCCTTCACGAACGCGACCTTCTTCGCCACCGAGTCGCAGCAGGTGACCGCGAGGTCCGGGCGCGCGCACGCGAGCGGCACGCCGGGGAGCCCGGCGCCGGCGCCGACGTCGAGGAGCGTCCGCGCCCCCGCGACGGCCGGGAGGACGAGGAGCGAGTCGACGAGGTGCTTCTCGGCGACCTCGGCCGGGTCGGTGATCGAGGTGAGGTTCACCTTCCGGTTCCAGGCGAGCAGGCGGTCGGCGTAGCGCTCGAGGAGCGCGGCGGCGCCCTCGGGGAGCGCGATCGAGAAGACGTCGAGCCCGGCGCGGAGCGCCTCGTGGAACCGGGAGTCCATTCGCGTGTGGAGCCTAGGGCGCCTCGCGCCCCGAGTCGAACATCCCGCCAGGCGGGGCGGCGCGCTACGTCCCGCCGCGCCGCCCGATGACCTTCTCGACCTCGTCGCGGTGCGCGGCGAGAAACTCCT
Organism: Anaeromyxobacter sp.; assembly: GCA_020028115.1. Classification (GTDB taxonomy): domain Bacteria; phylum Myxococcota; class Myxococcia; order Myxococcales; family Anaeromyxobacteraceae; genus Anaeromyxobacter. Next base: position 1,735 of record JAHWYA010000439.1, on the reverse strand, counting down.
CGACCTCGCGCTCCTCGAGGCCGAGGTCGCGCAGGACGCCCTCGTACACGAACCGGAAGCCGTCCTGGTACCGGGCCTCCTGAAGCTCGAACGAGCGCCGGAGGACCGCGGCGGAGAAGAGCTTCTCCTCGCGCGTCTTCGGCTGGGCCACCTACGCTCCGCCCGCGCCGCCGCTCGGCTTCGACGAGGGGATGAGGAGCAGCTGGCGGAAGAGGCCCTCGCCCTCGCTGCGCGTCGAGACGCCCTCGACGTCCACGAGGGCGAGGTGGATCTGCCGGCGGTCGCGCGCGCTGATGGGCGCGATCGCGATGACCTGGCCGGTCCGCTTCGCGGTCGCGGCGAGCCGCGCGGCCATCGCCTTCACCGCCGGGTCGCCCTCCTCGCGGAAGCCGCCGACGTCGAGGTTCACCCACTTGCGCCCCTCGGCGCGCGGGTTCACGACGCGGTTCACGAGGTACTGGGCGGCCTCGACGAGCGCGGAGTTGAGCTCCACGAGGTTCCCCGCCCGCGCCGTCAGGGAGACGCCGATCGCGTCCGGCGTCTCCTTCACCTCGACGTCGACCGCCGCCCCGAGCCGCTCGAACAGGCCGCGGCAGAAGGCGAGCGCCCTCTCGACCTTCTCCGGAGCGTGGCGCGGGGGCGGGGCCTCGGGTGCGGTGCGCTCGTCCATGGGGACCGTCCCTCCGTCACGCCTTCGCCAGGGCCGCCTGCCGCTTCATCATGTACTGCTGCTGCACGATCGACAGCACGTTGTTCACGAAGATGTAGAGCGTGAGCCCGCCCGGGACGAACAGCATCAGCACCGAGAAGAAGATCGGCATGAAGTACAGCATCATCTTCGCCTGCGTGTTGTCGGCCGGCTGCGGCGAGATCTTCTGCATCGCGAACGACGAGACGCCCATCAGGACCGGCAGGATGAAGTACGGGTCGTGGCGGGTGAGGTCCTGCATCCAGAGGAACGGCTCGCGGTAGAGCTCGACCGAGGTCTGGAGCGTGGCGTAGAGCGCGAACCAGATCGGCAGCTGCAGCAGCATCGGCAGGCACCCGCCGAGCGGGTTCACCTTGTGCTGCTGGTACAGCTGCATCGTCGCCATGTTGAGCTTGTCGCGGTCGTTGCCGTACTTCGCCTTCAGCTTCTCGATCTCCGGCTGCAGCCGCCGCATCTCGTTCATCGAGCGGACCGACTTCGCGGTGAGCGGGAAGAGCAGCGCCTTCACGAGCAGCGTGAGGAGGATGATCGCGACGCCCCAGTTGTGGACGAGGACGCCGTGGAACCAGCGCATCACGTAGAGGAGGATGCGGGCGAAGAACGCGAACGGCCGGGCCATCGCGCCGTAGTCGATCGCGCTGTCGAACCCGCGGCCGTAGCCGCGCAGCAGGTCGAGGTCCTTCGGGCCCGCATACACTGTGAGTGACACGTTCCGCGCGCCTCCCTCGACGGGGACGCGCAGCGCCGCGAGGCCGGAGCCCTTCTCCGGGCCGCGCGCGAACAGGCACTGCCCGAGCGGCTCCGCCGGGTGCGCCGCCGCGAGGAAGTAGCCGGCGTCGACGCCGACCCAGCCGACCGTCCCCTCGAGCTTCTCCCGCGCCTGGTCGCCGCCGAGATCGAAGCGCTCGGTCTTCTCGGCCGCGCGGCAGACCGGCCGCACGACGTCGAGCGGCGGGCCGGAGAAGAAGCTGCCCGTCGACGCGTCCGCCGGGGTGTGCCCGGGGAAGAGGAGCGAGACGGCGCCGT
>JAHWYA010000438.1 GCA_020028115.1 Anaeromyxobacter sp. | reverse complement strand
ACGGTCGCGCCGAGCGACCTCGCGCCCAGCCGACCCGGCGCCGCGCCACCGGGGCCGCAGGCGCGCCCGGCGTCGCCGCCCTCGACCGAGATCCGCCGCACCGCCATCCGGATCCGCGAGATCCCGACGCCGTTCGAGAGCGAGAGCCCGTCCGGGCCCGCCACCGCCGCCGTCGCCGCCGAGCGGGTGCTCACGGAGAGCCCTCCGCTGCCTCCGTCGCACCCCGCCGCCAGCGCGACCAGCGCCACCGCCCCCGTCCAGCTCGCCATCGTCCTCATGTCTGCCTCCTCGCCGACGGCCCCTCTCCCGCCGTGGCTGCGATCGGTCGACCCCCGGGCGCGGCGGGATGGTGCAGGACGCGACGGGTGTCTCCCGTCCGGGGCGCGGATGTGGAAGAATCCCCGGCCCTTCGAGGAGGTGCTGCGATGGCGGATCGGGTGATCTTCGGGTCGGACCACGCCGGGCTCGCGCTGCGGGCGGAGGCGGTGAAGGTGGCGAAGGCGGCCGGGCTCGACGCGGAGGACCTCGGCCCGTTCTCGGGCGACAGCGTCGACTACCCCGACTACGCGCGGCAGGTCGGCGAGGCGGTCGCCGGGGGGCGCGCGCGGCTCGGGGTGCTCGTCTGCGGGACCGGGATCGGCATGTCGATCGCCGCGAACAAGGTGAAGGGCGTCCGCGCCGCGCACGCGACGACCGAGTTCGAGGCGCGGATGGCGCGGGCCCACAACGACGCGAACGTGCTGTGCATCGGCGAGCGCGTGGTCGGGCTCGGGCTCGGCGGCGCGATCGTGAAGGCCTTCCTCGAGACGCCGTTCGAGGGCGGCCGGCACGCGCGCCGCGTCGAGAAGATGACCGCCATGGAGCGCTGATCCGCGTCGCCGCCGCCGTTGCCGGACCCGGCGCGGCGCGGTATGAACGGCCCCTCTCACGCGGCCCTGGAGAATCGTCATGATGTCGAAGAAGCGCCTCGCCGAGGTGGACCCCCAGATCGAGCGGCTCGTCCGCGAGGAGACCCGGCGGCAGGCGGAGGGGCTCGAGCTCATCGCGAGCGAGAACTTCGTCTCTCCGGCGGTGCTCGAGGCGCTCGGCTCGGCGCTCACGAACAAGTACGCCGAGGGCTACCCCGGCAAGCGGTACTACGGCGGGTGCGAGGTCGTCGACCAGGTCGAGCAGCTCGCCATCGACCGGGCGAAGGCGCTCTTCGGCGCGGAGCACGCGAACGTCCAGCCGCACTCCGGGTCGCAGGCCAACATGGCGGCCTACTTCGCCCTGGCGACGAGCTGGGGCGGGACCGCCACGGGCGGCCCGACCGGCGACACGCTGCTCGCGATGAGCCTCAACTTCGGCGGCCACCTCACCCACGGGTCGCCGGTCAACTTCTCCGGCAAGCTCTTCAAGATCGTGCCGTACGGCCTCGCCCGCGAGACCGAGACGATCGACATGGCCGAGGTCCGCAAGCTCGCGCGCGAGAGCAAGCCGAAGATCCTGGTGGTCGGCGCGAGCGCCTACCCGCGCACGCTCCACTTCGACCAGTTCGCCGAGATCGCGCGCGAGGTCGGCGCGGCGCTCGTCGTCGACATGGCCCACATCGCCGGGCTCGTCGCGGCCGGGCTCCACCCGAGCCCGGTGCCGCACGCCGAGATCGTCACCACGACGACCCACAAGACGCTGCGCGGCCCGCGCGGCGGCATGATCCTGTCCCGCGAGGCGCACGCGAAGACGCTCAACTCGCAGATCTTCCCCGGCATCCAGGGCGGGCCGCTCGAGCACGTCATCGCCGCGAAGGCGGTCGCCTTCCACGAGGCGCTCCAGCCCGAGTTCAAGCAGTACCAGCGGCGCATCGTGGAGAACGCCGTCATCCTCGCCGAGGGGCTCAAGTCCGCCGGCCTGCGCCTGGTCTCGGGCGGGACCGACAACCACCTGATGCTCGTCGACCTGCGCCCGAAGAAGCTCACCGGCAAGGTCGCCGAGGAGGCGCTCGGGAAGGCCGGCATCACGGTGAACAAGAACATGATCCCGTGGGACCCCGAGAAGCCGTTCACGACCTCCGGCGTCCGCGTCGGCACCCCCGCGCTCACCTCGCGCGGCATGGGCGCGCGCGAGATGACCTTCGTCGCGGCGCTCATCGGCCGCGTCCTCGACGCGCCCACCGACGAGGCCCTCCTCGGGAAGGTCCGCGGCGAGGTGAAGGACCTCTGCAAGCAGTTCCCCATGTACGAGGACCGCCAGTAACTGGGAGCAATGACCAGCCGGGTTGAGCTGCTGCGACGCACGATGCCTGCCTGCGACGGGCAGGCTCGTCGGTGCGCTGCTCACCGTACCTTCCAGGTACGGCTGCGCTGCTCCCTCCTCGCGTGCCCGTCTCGGCGACGGCCTCGTGCGTCTCGCTACGCTCACCCCAGCTGGTCACTGCTCTGAATGCGCTGCCCGTACTGCGGCCACCCCGAGGACCGCGTCGTCGACTCCCGCGAGGCGCAGGACGGGCAGGCCACGCGTCGCAGGCGGGAGTGCGCCGGGTGCGCGCGCCGGTTCACCACCTACGAGCGGCTCGAGGACGTCCTCCCGCAGGTGGTGAAGAAGGACGGGCGCCGCGAGCCGTTCGACCGCGCCAAGATCGTGGAGGGGGTCGCCACCGCCTGCCAGAAGCGGCCGGTCTCGGCGGAGCAGGTGCAGGCCCTCGTCTCCGCCGTCGAGCGCGAGGTGCAGGAGCTCGGCGAGCGAGAGATCCGCACGACCGTCATCGGGGAGGCCGTCATGCGGCGGCTCCGCGAGCTCGACGAGGTCGCGTACGTGCGGTTCGCCTCGGTGTACCGCGCCTTCCGCGACGTCGGCGAGTTCATGACGGAGCTCGCCGGGCTCGCGAAGAAGGCGGACGGGGGACCGGAGGGCCGATGACGCGCATCCTCGCGCGCGCGCGCCGCACCCGGCCTCGCCCTCCGAGGCGCGCCGCCCGCGCCGCGCTCTTCGACCGGGCGGTGGCCGAGTTCTTCATGCGCCTCGCCCTGCGCGAGGCGGCGAAGGGGCTCGGGCGCACGAGCCCGAACCCCGCGGTCGGGGCGGTCCTCGTCCGCGGCGGCCGGGTCGTCGCCCGCGGTCACCACGCCCGCGCCGGCGGGCCGCACGCGGAGGTCGTCGCGATCCGCGCGGC
>JAHWYA010000437.1 GCA_020028115.1 Anaeromyxobacter sp. | reverse complement strand
GAGGAGGCCGCGCATCGCGAGGCGCGCCGCGTCCGCCGCGCGGCCGGCGGTTCGCCGCAGCCGCCCGTGCTCGACCTCTCCCGGACCGGCGGAGTCGCGCCTCACCCCGGGAAACCTAGGGACGCCCAGGGATGGGCCGTGGCGCGCGTCAGCCTCGCCTGCGGGCCTCGAGCTCCCCGAGGAGCCGCTCGAGGCGCCGCTCCTCCGGCGAGACGTCGAACCCGGCGGCGCGCGCGCCGTCGATGATCGCGAGGCACAGCAGGAAGAGCGCCACGTGCGCGTGCTCCGGCTGCTCGCCGGGGTGGTCGAGGAGGAAGTGCTCGAGCCGTCCCTCGGCCGCCGCGAGGTCCCGGAAGCAGACGGCCGCCGGCAGCCCCTCGAGCGGTCCGGTCCCCGCCGTCACGGGCGGGAAGGCGATCCCCTGGTCCGCGAGGGCGATCTCGATGCCCGACTCGAGGAGGAGGGCGAGGAAGGGCCGGCGGGTCGCGGAGTCGGCGCGCTCCTCGACGCCCGCGACGCGCGCCCAGTCGAGCGGGAGCGCCTTTCCCGACGCGACGTCGAGGAGCGTGGAGGTGGCGGCGTCGTAGAGCACGGCCCCGGGGCGGGCGCGGAGGCTCCGCTCCACGAGGGCCCGCTGCGCCGCGCGATCGGCGGGGCCGGTCACGGCGCCTCCGGCGCGGCCCAGGAGATCTCGACGACCGTGACGTCGACGGCGCCCGCGGGCCGCTGCACGACGACGACGTCGCCCTCGCGCTTCCCCAGGAGCGCGCGGCCGAGCGGCGCCTCCACGCTGATGAGCCCGCGCGCGACGTCGAACTCGTCGGGCCCGACGAGCCGGTACGTCCGCTCGGCGCCGTCCTCGTGCTCGACCGTGACCCACGCGCCGAAGAAGGCGCGCCCGCCGGCGACCGCGCGCGGCGCGACCACGGTCAGCGCGTCCATCCGCTCGGAGAGGAAGCGGAGCCGCCGGTCCAGCTCGCGCAGCTTGCGCTTCCCGTAGATGTACTCGGCGTTCTCGCTCCGGTCGCCGAGCGCCGCCGCCGCCTCGACCTCCGCCACGATCCGCGGCCGCTCCACGGTCCAGATCCGCTCGTGCTCCTCGGCGAGCCTGCGGAAGCCCTCCGGGGTGATGTAGCGCGGCGCCATCCGCGTAGTGAATGGCGGGGTGCGGTCCGGCTGTCAACGGGGCGCGGAGGTGGCGCGGTGGGAGGGGCCCGGGCTAATCTCCCCCCGCCGTGAGGATCAACGACCTCCTGAGGTACGCCCGCGAGCGCGGCGACCCCATCTTCTCCTTCGAGTTCTTCCCGCCGAAGACGCCGGAGGGCGAGCGGGCGCTCTTCGAGACGGTCGAGGCGCTCCGCCCGCTCGGCCCCGCGTACGTGTCGGTCACCTACGGCGCGGGCGGCTCGACGCGGCACAAGACGATCGATCTCGTGAAGCGGCTCAAGCGGGAGAGCGAGGTCGAGGCGATGGCGCACGTGACGTGCGTCGGCGCCTCGCGCGACGAGATCGCCGGGGTGCTCGACGAGGTCGCGGACGCCGGCGTCCAGAACGTGCTCGCGCTCCGCGGCGATCCGCCGAAGGGGGAGGCGACGTTCACCCCGCACCCGGAGGGCTTCCGCTGGGCGAGCGAGCTCGTCGCCTTCGTCCGCTCGCGCCCCGACCGCTGGAGGTTCTGCGTCGGCGCGGCGGCGTACCCGGAGGGCCACGTCGAGACGCGCGACCTCGCCCTGGACCTCGCGAACCTCAAGACGAAGGTGGACGCCGGCGCCGACTTCCTCGTCACCCAGCTCTTCTTCGACAACGCCCGCTACTTCGGGTTCGTCGAGCGGGCGCGCGCGGCCGGGATCACGGTGCCGATCGTCCCCGGGATCATGCCGTTCACGAACGTCGAGCAGGTCGAGCGGTTCACCGCGCTCTGCGGGGCGTCGATCCCGCCGGCGCTCCGGGCCGCGATGGAGGTCCGCCGCGCGGACCCGGACGGCGCCCGCGAGCTCGGCGTCGCCTACGCGTCGCTCCAGTGCGCCGACCTGCTCCGGCGCGGCGCGCCGGGGATCCACTTCTACACGCTGAACCGCTCGCCCTCGACGCGCGCCATCGTCGCCGCGCTGCGCTCGAGCGAGCCGTGGCGCGAGAGCGGCTAGGGCGTCAGGCCGGCGCCGGCGGGCTCGTGCGCGTGCGCCGCCGCCCACTCCGCGTGGACGACCATCACCGGGCAGCGCGCGCGGCGCAGCGTGTTCTCCGCGACGGAGCCGACGAGGGCACGGGCGCGGCCGGTCCAGCCGTGCGTGCCCATCACGACGGCGTCGAAGCCGTTCTGCTCGGTCCACTCCGCGATGGCCGTCTTCGGGTCCCCACGCGTGGTGGCGCTCCGGACCGGGACGCCCGCGTGCGCGGCCTCCTCCATCCAGGCGTCGAGCTCGCGGCCGCGGTCGACGCGATCGGGCTCCTCGACGTGCAGGATGGTGAGCTCCGCGCCGAGGCGCCGGCAGAGGTCGACCGCGACGTCGAGTGCAGCGCGCGACTCCCGGGACAGGTCGACCGGGCAGCACACCTTCCTCCAGGCGATCTCGTGCATGGGGGAACGGTGGGCTCAGCCGCCTCTGGCCGCCAGGTCCCACGGTCGGGGGGGGCGCGCCCGATCGTCCGCGCGACGTGGCCGCGGGCGGGCGCAGGAGTGAAGTGACCCCACCGGGATTCGAACCCGGGTTACAGCCTTGAAAGGGCCGTGTCTTAGGCGTCATCCGACGTTGGCGAAGCCATCGTCGGCGCGCCGAAGGCGCGCAATAAGAGGCCTCGGACAGGCGGCCACGTGCAACGGAGAAGTGACCCCACCGGGATTCGAACCCGGGTTACAGCCTTGAAAGGGCCGTGTCCTAGGCCTCTAGACGATGGGGCCGAACCGAAGCGGGCGAAACGTACTGGGCGGGCAGAAGCGCGTCAAAGCGGCCGCGTCCCGGCGCCCTGGTAAACTCAGTGACCCCACAGGGATTCGAACCCCGGTTTCCGCCTTGAGAAGGCAGCGGACCCGGGCCTCCTGGACGGTGGCGAAGCCATCGTCTGTGCGCCGGAGGCGCGCATGAGGCCCAGAGCTGGGAGTCACCACAAAACCTCGTTGACCCCACAGGGATTCGAACCCCGGTTTCCGCCTTGAGAAGGCA
>JAHWYA010000436.1 GCA_020028115.1 Anaeromyxobacter sp. | reverse complement strand
TTCGAGAAGATGTTCAAGGACTTCGGCGGGTCGATGCCCGCCGCCACCCAGTTCATGATCGACCTGTCGCACGGGCTCACCGAGAACTGGTACTGGTACCTGGGCGTGCCGATCGCGTTCGTCGCCGCGTTCAAGGCGTTCAAGGCGAACCCCAAGGGCCGGGACCTCTGGGACGCGTTCGTCCTCAAGACCCCGCTCTTCGGCTCCCTCATCCGCAAGGTCGCGGTCGCGCGCTTCACGCGGACGCTCGGCACGATGCTCTCGTCGGGCGTCCCGATCCTCGACGCGCTCGAGATCGTGGCGAAGTCCGCCGGCAACAAGACGATCGAGCGGTCGATCCTGTACGTGCGCGCCAAGATCTCCGAGGGCAAGAACATCGCGGGGCCGCTCGCCGAGACGAAGGTGTTCCCGGCGATGGTCGTGCAGATGATCGGGGTCGGCGAGGCGACGGGCGCGATGGACGCGATGCTGAACAAGATCGCGGACTTCTACGACGACGAGGTCGACGTCGCGGTCGGCGCCCTGACGAGCATGCTCGAGCCGCTCATGATGGTCTTCATCGGCGGCATGGTCGGCGGCTTCATGGTCGCGATGTACCTGCCGATCTTCAGCATCGCCGGGAACATCAAGTAGGCCCCGTGACCGCGGGAGCGACGCTCGCCCACGCGCCGGCTTCGTCGGGTGACGACGAGCTCCACCGCAAGCTCGTCTGGCTCACGCTCTTCCGGCTCGCGACCGTCACCGTGCTGCTCGGCGGCACGGCGGTCGTGAACTGGCAGTTCGGCGCGCAGGCCTCCGAGGCGGTGGCGCCGCTCTACACCGTCGTCATCGCGACCTACGGCGCCTCCCTCGCCTTCTCCGTCCTGCTCGGGCTCCGGCTCCTCGAGCGGCCCGTCGCGGTGGCGCAGATCGCGCTCGACGTCGCCATCGCGGTCGCGGTCGTCGCGTCGACGGGCCTCGCCGAGAGCGTGTTCGTCTTCATGTTCCTGCTCGCGATCGTGAACGGTGCGATCCTCCTCCACCGCGCCGGCGCGGTGGGGGCGGTGGCGCTCGCGCTCGTCGGGTACGGCGGCGCCGTCGCCTGGCTCCACCCGATGCCCGCGCTCGTGCGCGGGACGCTCTTCGCGCACGGCGCGGCGTTCCTCGCCACGGGAGCCCTCGCGAGCTGGCTCACCGAGCAGCTCCGCGAGAAGGGCGAGCGGCTCGCGGAGAGCGAGAGCGACCTCGCGGCGGTGACCGCGCTCCACGAGTCGATCGTCCAGTCGGTGACGAGCGGGCTCCTCACCCTCGACCCCCGCGGCCGGGTGACGTTCCTCAACCGCGCCGGCGAGCAGCTCACCGGCCTCGCGCTCGCCAGGATCCTCGGGGAGCCCGCGGCGCGGTGGTTCCCGGCGTTCTCCGGCGAGGGCCGGGACGAGGCGGAGTACGTGACGCCCGCGGGCGGCCGCCGCCTCCTCGGGTACACCATGTTCGGCCTCCAGGGCCGCGGCGGCCGCTCCGGCACCGCGGTCATCTTCCAGGACCTCACGGAGCTGCGCGCGATGGAGGAGGCGGTGCAGCGCTCGAAGCGGCTCGCCGACCTCGGCACCGTCGCGGCGGGGCTCGCCCACGAGCTCCGCAACCCCCTCGCCTCGATCTCCGGCTGCGTCGAGCTCCTGCGCGGCGTCGAGGGGCTCTCGCCCGAGGACCAGCGCATCATGGGGATCGTGCTCCGGGAGACCGGCCGGCTCGACCAGCTCCTCACCCGCTTCCTCGAGTTCACCCGCCCGGCGCCGCCGCGCTGCGTGCCGGCGGACCTCTCCGCGGTGGTCGGCGAGACGCTCGACGTCTTCGCGGCGGATCCCGCGGCGGCCGGGCTCGCGGTCGAGCGGTCGCTCGCGCCGGCCCCGGTCTCCTGCGATCCGGACCAGCTCCGGCAGGTGACGTGGAACCTCGTCGCGAACGCCGCGCAGGCGCTCCGCGAGGCGGGCAAGGGCGGCGCGGTCCGGGTCAGCTGCGAGCCGACGCCCGAAGGCGGCGCCGCGCTCGCGGTCGCGGACGACGGGCCCGGGATCCCGCCGGCCGAGCGCGCCCGCATCTTCACGCCGTTCTTCACGACGAAGTCCTCCGGCACCGGCCTCGGCCTCGCCGTCGTCCAGCGGATCGTGGACGCGCACCGCGGGTCCATCTCCGTCGACGCCGCGCCGGGCGGCGGAGCGCGGTTCACCGTCCGGCTGCCGGCGTCGCGCGCGGACGCCGGGGCGGTTCGCGGCTAGGATTCAGGGGAGGGCGAGGACCGATGGCGGCGATCCTGGTGGTCGACGACGAGGCGTCGATGCGGGAGTTCCTGGAGATCCTGCTCGGGAAGCAGGGTCACCGGGTCCTCACCGCGTCGGACCTGAAGGGGGCCGTCGCCCGCGTCGCGGAGGGCGGCGTGGACCTCGTCATCACCGACCTCCGGCTCGGGGGCGACTCGGGCATCGACGTCCTCCGCCGGGTGAAGGAGCTCTCCCCGGTGACCGAGGTCGTGGTCGTGACCGCGTTCGCGACCACCGAGAACGCGGTCCAGGCGATGAAGCTCGGGGCGCACGACTACGTCCTGAAGCCCTTCAAGGTCGACGAGCTCCGGCTCGTCGTCGAGAAGGCGCTCGAGCACCGCGCGCTCGTCCAGGAGAACCGCGTCCTCCGGCACCGGGTCGGCAAGCCCCGGCTCGCCGCGCCCGAGATCCTCGGCGCGAGCGCCGCCACCGCCGAGGTGCGCGCCCTCGTGGAGAAGGTGGCGCCGACCCGCACCACCGTCCTCGTGACGGGCGAGAGCGGCGTCGGGAAGGAGGTGGTCGCCCGCGCGATCCACGACGGGAGTGACCGGCGCCGCGAGCCGTTCGTCGCCATCAACTGCGGGGCGATCCCCGAGGGGCTCATCGAGAGCGAGCTCTTCGGCCACGAGAAGGGCAGCTTCACCGGGGCGGTCGAGGCGAAGGCGGGGCTCTTCGAGGTCGCCGGGGAGGGGACGCTCTTCCTCGACGAGGTCGCGGAGCTGCCGCCGCATCTTCAAGTCAGGCTCCTCCGCGCGCTTCAGGAGAGGCGCATCCGCAGGGTGGGCGGCACGGCCGACCTCGCCTTCGCCGCGCGCATCATCGCCGCGACGAACCGCGAGCTGGGCGACGAGGTCGCCGCCGGCCGGTT
>JAHWYA010000435.1 GCA_020028115.1 Anaeromyxobacter sp. | reverse complement strand
CCAGCGCGGCCCGCCGGACCGGTCGGCGCCGATCGCGGCGAGCGCGCCGAAGCGCACCTTCGCGGGCAGGCCGTCCACGTGGCCTGGCGCGTCCACCGCCGAGGGAACCGGGTGGCACTCGCCGCAGGAGAGCGCGGCGCGGATCGACCCGTCGCGCACGTGGAGCTGGTGGGCGCCGACGCCGACGTCCGTGGGCGCGGCCGCGCCGCGACACGAGCCGGGCGGCGCCGCGTTCTCGCCGCCGTGGCACGCGGTGCAGGAGATCCCGTCCGGCAACCCGTCGCCGAGCTTCGCGCCGCGGTCGCAGGCGGAGAGCGCGAGCGCTGCGCCGAGTGTGACGCGCGCCCAGCGGTTCATCCGCGCCCCGTCCCGCTGCACGTCCCTCGCGCGCATCGCGGCGTCACCACACGTACGGGTAGACGATCGGGTTCGTGGCGTAGCCCTTCACCTGGAGCACGTACTGCGAGCTCTCCCGCACGCCGTCCGTCGTACAGGGGAGCGGCGAGGACCAGGGTCGATCGACGAGGAGGTAGTACCAGCGGACCTGACGGTCGGGGTTGTTGAAGCAGGTGGTGCCTCCTCCGTTCGAGCCGTGCTGCCCGCAGTGCGGAGCGGGCGAGCCGCCGCTGCCGGCGACTAGGAGGCCGTTCCAGGTGGGGTACGCCGGATCGAGCCGCACGCAGATCCACCACTCCCCGCCGCTCCCGACGGCCGCGGGACTCGCGGTGAACACGAACCAGTCCTGATCGCTTGCCGGGACGACGTTCCCGGCGCGCGAGATCACCTGCCCCGGGGCGAGGGAGCCGAGGTCGTACGGCGCGGCGCAGTCGTTCGCGAGGCCCGCCACGTCGAGCGCGTCCCGCTCGCATTCGCAGCCGTCCTGCGCGAGGCGATCCTCGTCGTACCAGCCCGGGTTGCAGGAGAGCTGGCACACGCCGGCGCTGCAGGCCCCGGTCCCCGTGGCGTTCACGGTGAGCGATCCGCACAGCTCGGCGTCGGTCCCCTCGTCCACGAGGCCGTCACAGTCGTCGTCCGAGCCGTTGCAGGTCTCCGCCCGGGGCGCTCCCGCGACCGCCGGGCAGGAGGTGCCGAGGCCGTCGGCGGTGCAGAGCTTCTGCGCCTCGCGCAGGCAGACCCCGACCCCCGCGCTGCACCACGTCCCCGCGTCGTACCCCTCGTCGACGACCCCGTCGCAGTCGTCGTCGACCGCGTTGCACCGCTCGACCGCGCCCGGGTGCACGCCGTCCTGGCCCGGGCGGTCGTTGCAGTCGCCACCCTGGGTGACGAGCCCCGCGCCCGGGGCGCACACGCACCGGGCGGCGCCGCTGCCGTAGCCATCCCCGTCGCCGTCGGCGAAGCGGTTCACGCAGCCGAGCGCGCCGTCCTCGTCGGCGGCGCCGTCGCAGTCGTCGTCGACTCCGTTGCAGGCCTCCGTGCCCGGCGCCGCCGCGACCGCGTCGCAGGCGGCCGCGGAGCCGTCCTCGAGGCACACCATCCGCCCTTCGGCCGCGCAGGCGCCGACGCCCGCGCTGCAGGTCTGGCCGGCGGCGAACCCCTCGTCGGTCGCGCCGTCGCAGTCGTCGTCCACGCCGTTGCACCGCTCCGCGCGCTCGTCCGGGAACACGACCGGCACCCCGAAGGCGTCGAGGCACGCGCCGGCCCAGCCGCGCTCGGCGGTGCAGGTCTCCGCGCCGGCGCGGCAGACGCCGGCGACCGCGGGGACGCCGCACGGCCGGGTCGCGCCCGGCGCACAGCACCCCGGGAGGTTGTCGTCGACGGACCCGTCGCAGTCGTCGTCGATCCCGTTGCAGGTCTCTGCGGACGCGGTGCCGGCGACTGCGCTGCACACCGCGCTCCGCCCGTCCGCGGCACACCCGAGGCGTCCCTCGGCGCGGCAGGCGCCGAGCCCCGCGGCGCACGCCTCGCCGGAGGCGAACCCCTCGTCGGCGACGCCGTCGCAGTCGTCGTCCGCGCCGTTGCACAGGTCGAGCGCGGGGACGCACGGCGCGGGGGCGCCGCCGCATGCCGTGCCGAGCGCAGCGGCGATCGACACCGCGAGCGCCGCAGCGACGCGTTTCGACGAGAACGTCATCCCTGCCCCCTCGGCGGCTCCTCGCCGCACCCCGCGCGGATGGTAGACGGACCCGGGGTCGGAGCGAGCGCGGCGTGCGGCCGCAGGGTGCGGCTTCGCGCGTGGCGGAGCGCGCGGGCGGCGGGGCGTTCACCGCTCGGCGTCGAGCGGCTGCTCCACGACGAGCACCCCCACGCTCCGCAGCGCGTCCGGGCCGAGCCGGTCCCGCGCCACGGCGACCAGGATCGGCACCATCTCCGGCGCGGCGACGGCGAGCTGCCCCTCGATGAGCGCGCGCACCCGCTCCGGCGCGAGCCGCTCGAGAGCGGGGAGGGCGACCGCGAGGACGAGCGGGTTCGGCTCGCGCTCGAACGCGCGCAGGAGGTCCTCCTCGTGCCGGGCGAGCTGCTCGGGCGGGAGCGCCGCGGCGAGCTCGGCGCCGAGCAGCCGCACGAGCTCGTCGTCCTCCGGCCGCGCGCTCCGCAGCGCGATCCGGACGAGGTCGTCCGGCGTCTCCGCGCGCGCGGCGAGCGCCGCCAGCGCGACCGTCCGGTCGGCGGCCGCAGGCGAGAGCAGGAGCCGCCGCAGGCGCCACGGGTCCGGCGGGAACAGCGCGAGGTCCTGCCGCGCCGCCTCCGCGCGCGCCTCCTCGTAGGCGCCGCCCCGCAGCTGACCGAGGAGGAGCCGGCGCAGGTCGAAGGCGACCGTCACCGCCGCCTCCTCCCACCCCTCCGATCCGGTCGGCAGCGGCAGCTCCCACGCACGCCCCGGACCCGCGGCGGTGTCCGAGGGTCCGGCGCCGGCCCAGGTGTCCGAGGGTTCGGCGCGGGCCGAGGCGGATCCCGGGTCGCCGCCCGAGGTCGTCGCGCTTCGCGCGGCCTCCTCCCGCGTGCCACAGCCGCGTCCCCACAGGGCGACCGCCGCGCCCGCGGCGAGGAGCGCGAGGGCCGCGGCTGCGACCGGGCGTCGGCGGGGAGACATCCCGGCGATCATAGGCCGGACCCGATGACGACGCTCCGTCTGGGGAAGCCCCTGTTGCGGTGCGGCGCTCCGTCACTCCCTCGCGTCGCCCCGCGCCGCTACCGTGGCCGTGCATGTTCTCTCGGT